>CANAXT010000027.1 GCA_947365915.1 uncultured Mycoplasmatota bacterium | reverse complement strand
AATTTCTCCAATTTTATTTGCTGATTTTCTTTCAAATTAATTTGCTGATCTATACTATCTTACAAACATAGTATAACTTTTTTTAGTAGAACTTTGTCGTTTTGTAACTATATAGTTTCTTTAAATTTTTCTCTAAAACTTTAAAACTTATTTATCTGTCTTATTTTGATCAGCCAATTACTCATTTCTGTTATCCAAATATAGAAAATCTGATTTCAATACTTTCCAAATTCTCCATTTTCCTCTTTTTACACCATCCCCCCACAACATGATACATTATCTTCCAAGGAGGTGATTCATCATGACAATTCAAATCAAAGATGACAACACGACATTTTTAGAAAATCAATTTTTAATTTCTAAAAAAGATCCAGATTACAAGTATACGATTCAGTTAACACATCCAAATGATATCAAAGAAAATGAAAAAATCTCTATTCCTATGTTCAAAACAATGATGACAAATTCTAATCGAAAGAAATATAGTTGTAAATTACTTTCTTACATTTTGGATGTTCCTTATGAAGTTTTATTAAAGCAATTGCGGTTTGGAAAAAATGAGCTAGATAAAACAAAAGAACGAGACAAAGGTGAAAGAGCTAATTTTGTTGCTCATGTAAATGATTCTAATATTAATATTGAAATTAACTGTAACGGAAAAGACAAAGTGAAATATGTTTGCTATCTAAAAGATGAAGAAAATGTGGCTCTAACCAATAAATTAATTGTAATCCAAATTTATATACCCAATTTAGTCAAAAAGTGGTATACTAGTGGAGTAGAGAATAAATCTCTAGGAGAACGCTTTTTATTAGTATTGGCCCTTCCAGATATTGATACTACAAGGGATATTAGAAAGGGTTACGAGATTATGGAAGAATATATTGATGAAGCAACCAGAGTTTCAAATGATGATAATTTTAGAGATTTCTACAGCAAAGAATGGGAAATCAAAGATCTTGCCTATGACGATGGAAAATATGATGGAATCATTGAAGGAAAAGCTGAAGGAAGAGCTGAAGAAAAATGCAAAATTGTAAAAAAGATGTTAGAAAAAAAGATGGATATCAATTTAATCATGGAAGTTACTGGTTTATCTAAAAAAGAAATTGAAACATATCAACAATAGATATGTTTTTTACATCAAAAAAAGAATGAACATCTTCATTCTAAACAAATACATACTCAGACTTTTGATATCGTATATTTTGTGACTCACAAAACTCATATTTTGGATTCACAATTACTTCTTTCGCTTTCAAACTCTTTTGTACATCGATAATTCTTTGATTTTTAGATCCTCTAAACTTTACCTCTAAACTTTTTTCAGACAAAACAAACTTTCCATCAACAAGCATATCAACACAATTTAACAAATCCAATATACTTGATTTCGTCTCAGACATTTTTAACAACTGTTCAAATGTATAACCAGTATAACACCATACATTAAGTCCAAGTGATTTCGCATGAGCAGCAATCACAGCTGAAGCTTCTGCCTGACACATAGGATCTCCCCCTGATAACGTAATCCCATCTTGCCCTACAAGTCCATCTAAAACCTTAAGAACCTCATCAACTTCTACCAAACTTCCACCATCAAACGAATGTGTATGGGGATTATGACAACCATAACAATTATGAATACAACCTTGTGTCCAAATTACAGTTCGTATTCCTTCCCCATCCACAATACTATCTGATTCAATTGGTCCTGACAAACGTATTTTCATTCTGAACAACTACAGTCGTATGTATGTTTAACACGATCACGTTCTTCTGCTTTTTTTCCATTATTAAATCTTTCAACAGTTCCTACCAAATATCCTGTAATTCTTCTAATGCGTTCAAATCCTACGCCTTCTCCAGTCATTTTTTCTCTTGTTTCTATTTTTTCTACTTGTTTTTCCATTTTATATTCCCTCTTTCTATTTATGATAACAATCTAATTCTTTTAATCTCTCTACACTCACTGCTTCTCCAGCACGTCTGCCACATCTTGGACAAACATCTTTAATAATTCCAACATATCCGCATACTGGATCACGATCTACTGGATGATTAATCGCACCATAACCAATTCCAGATTCCTTCATCACACGAACGATTTTTTCAAATGCCTCTATATTCTCAGATGGATCCCCATCTAATTCAATATAACTAATATGTCCAGCATTCGTTAACGCATGATAAGGAGCTTCTAATTTTAACTTTCTTACAATTGAAATATTATAATAAACTGGTATATGGAACGAATTCGTATAATAAGCTCGATCCGTTACCCCCTTGATCTTCCCATAAATGGCTTTATCAATATTAATAAACCTTCCTGATAACCCCTCCGCTGGAGTTGCTAAGCAAGTAAAATTCAAATTATATTTTGTTGAATACTCATCACATTTTTTTCTCATAAATGAAATAATTTTAAGACCTAACTCTTGCGCTTCCTCACTTTCCCCATGATGCTTTCCAATTAAAGCCTTTAAACACTCAGCTAGACCAATAAAACCAATACTTAAAGTCCCATGTTTTAAAACTTTTCGTAAACGATCTGTTGGCTTTAACTTCTCAGAATCTAACCAAACTCCTTGTTCTAACAAGAAAGGAAAATTATAAATTCTTTTATTACACTGAATCTCAAAACGTTCCAACAATTGATCTTTTACCATATCCATCATTTCTTCTAATTCTTCAAAGAAACCATCCAAATCAGTTTCTTCATGACTTACAATTCCATGTCGAATTCCTAGCCTTGGCAAATTGATAGAAGTAAATGACAAATTACCTCTTCCAGGAGTAATCGCACGATCTGGATCAACTACATTTCCAATAACTCTTGTCCGACACCCCATATAACCAACTTCAGTCCGATAATCATCTGGTTTGTAATAAGCTGCATTAAATGGAGCATCTAGAAATGAAAAATTTGGAAATAATCGTTTGGCTGACACTCTACAAGAAAGTTGCAACAAATCATAATTTGGATCTTCTGGATTATAATTAACTCCCTCTTTTACTTTAAAAATAGAAATCGGGAAAATAGGAGTTTCACTTCTACCAAGACCCGCCTCTACAGCAAGCAAATAATTCTTACTAGCAAGACGACCTTCTGGAGTAATATCCGTTCCAAAATTAATAGAAGAAAATGGAACTTGAGCCCCTGCTCTAGAATGCATTGTATTTAGATTGTGAACAAATGCCTCCATAGCTTGATACGTAATTCGATCTGTCCTTTGCAAAGCCTTTTCCTTAGAAACTTCAAAAATACGAAATATTTCTTCAGAATTTTTACATAAAGGCTCAAACTTTTCTAAATCTACTTCCATCGTTTCTAATTTATCGATTTCCTTTGTAATTGCATTCATATTAGCAAAAGTCAAAAATCCAGAATAATCTAATAAATCATAAATAGATTGCTTAAACTGTTTCTTAAAAGTCTTCAAAACCCCAGGTGCCATATAATGATCAAAAGCTGGAATAGACTGACCACCATGTTGATCATTTTGATTCGATTGAATGGCAATCGCTGCCAAAGCTGCATAAGACATAATATCATTTGGCTCTCTTAAATGACCATGACCAGTAGAAAAACCATTTTTAAATAACTTATCCAAATCAATCTGCATACAAGTCGTTGTTCCCATTGCCATAAAATCCATATCATGAATATGAATATCACCATTATCATGTGCCTCTGAATATTTTCTTTTCATCAAATAAGCCTTAGAAAATTCCTTTGAAACAGTACTACCATATTGAAGCATCGTTCCCATTGCAGAATTTCCATCAATATTCGCATTTTCACGTTTTGTATCTTCCTCATGAGCTGATTTAAGACCTAACCCCTCAATCGTTTTTAAAAACTTATGCATTTTCTTTTCATCACTGAAAAGCTGTCTTGATTGTGCTCGACGTTCTCTATATTCTGAAAAATGCTCATAAACCTCTTGATACCCTTTCTTTTGAAGCTCTACCTCAATCATATCTTGGATATCCTCTATTTTAATTTTCTCTTCATTTTGATAATCTTTTTCAATTTTTTTGATCACTGCCATATAGACTTTGTTGATATCTTTTTCTGTATACGTTGGAATTCGATTTCCATCATCATCTTCATCTAGTTGAATACAATGGTCAAAAGCCTTTTTAATAGCCATTGCGATTTTAGTACCATTAAACTCTACTTTTTTACCATCTCTCTTTACTACTTTTAAAGTAGAAATCTGTTCTTCTAAACCTACCATAAATCTAATTTCCTCTCTCTATTTTTTCTACAATTTCAGTATAGTCCAAAATGCAAAAAAAGTCAAACAATTGTTTCCAATTTTTAATACTTTTTTTTACCAATTTTAGCGAGCCCTTGTTTTTCAATAATTCCCCAAAAATTAATTTTTTAAAATTAACATTTTTTTACATTTTTAATTTTTTGATAAAAAACAATCAACCTATTTTTCAATTTTATTCCCGTTTATGCTTTATTTTCTAACGATTAATCTATTTTTTTACCATTTTTTACTTTTTTTATTTTTTTCAAAAATACATTTTCTTACTTTTTCAGTTTTTTCATTTTTCCACGCTTTTTAAAATTAACAAAAGCCATTTTCTCACACTTTAAAACGCACAAACATATTTTCGCTTAATTTATTAAAACAATACTTTTTATCGTATGTTTTCCGACACTTTTGAATATCATTTTTATAGGTGAATAATCATGAAAAAAATAACACTTATTTTATCCATTTTAGTTCTCCTAATAACAGGTTGTCAAAAAAACAAAAATGAATTCTCAATCGAAGGAATTATTGAAGATGATCAAAACAAAATAATTGGCATTCACTATCCCAAAACAGGAATAAAAAAATTAGATCAACAAATAGAAAAACATATATCTCACATAAAACAATCATTTGACCAACAAATTGGAGAAGAAATCTCTTTACAAAAAAAAGAATTAAATATTGACTACGAATACTGGATAACAGGAAAACGATATCACAACATAGTCCTCACAACATTTCTAATGACTTCCCAGACTCCCATTCATGAAGTAAAAACATTTGTCTTCGACGAACTAGAAAATCATTTTTTAAAACTTCATGATATCGCTAGCTTCAAAAAAAGCAACCTAAAACAAGACTTAATTTCATCATACAAAGATTCCATTATCATAAATCAATTAGAAAAAGCCTTAGAAACCGATACCAAATTTACTTTCAAAGAAAACCAGATCACCTTATATTTTAACCCATATGAAATTACCACAATCCCCACAGAAATTACCAAATATACATTCCCATATCACCAATTTAAAATAGCTATAGAAACCGAAGAAACCACAAAAAATACCTTTCACTATCAACCCATAAATAAAAAATTATCCACAGAAAAACCTACCATCGCACTCACATTCGATGATGGGCCCAGTAAATACACAAAAGAAATTGTAGATCTCCTAAAAGAATACAATGCAAACGCCACTTTTTTTATTTTAGGAAACAAAGTAGAAAACTACCAAGAAACATTAAAACACACTTTACAAAATGGAAACGAACTAGGAAACCATTCCTACAACCACAAACAACTAACACGTCTAAATGAAGAAGAATTAAAAAAACAAATCGAATCAACAAACAAAATAGTAAAACAAACCTTAAATTATGACATTCAATTACTAAGACCTACTTATGGAGCTATCAATAACAAACTAAAACAAAAAATCAACATGGACATCGTCTTATGGAACGTAGACACCAAAGACTGGAAACTAAAAAATAGCGAAAAAATAGCAAAAAAAGCATTAGCAGACATCGAAGACGGAAAAACAGTATTAATGCATGACATCTATAAAACAACCTTAAATGCCTTAAAAATAATACTTCCTGAATTAAAAAAACAAGGATATCAAATTGTCACAGTTAGTGAACTAAGAGAAATTGAGAAACTAAGAAATGAAGAAAAAACCAACTGAAACAACAGTCATTGATATCCAATTAATTGCATCCATTCTATCCATCATCAGCTTCATAGCCACATTCATTCTCCTTTACAATCAAAAATTACTAGAAGAAAAAAAGAAACCATTTTTTTCTAAAAAACAAACATTAGAATTAGTAAATTTAAACAGAATGTTTGTTTTAATAATCGTACTAATATTTTTAGGAGCAAATGAGCTTCACTTAAAAATTGACAAAGAAAAAGGAGAAGACCTCAAATTTGATTATATTGATATCTTCTCCTCCATTTTAACGTTAATTGTTGCACTATTAGCTATCTATTCCTCTACAGAGGCTCTCAAAAATAACAATCTAGATATTGATAATTCCATAGATGAAGCATTATAAAGAGCCAACATATAATTCCTTATCCACAACATAATTTTGTTTAATCTCATCAATAGTAAGTGCCCTACTATAAATTCGAGCAGAATATGCTTCTCCTTTAAAATACTCTGTATTGACAGTACTACCACTTGGATTGGCTCCTACTGCCCATATGGTACTACCATTATAAGAGATTCCACTTGTATTTGCATAGTTTCCTATTAGAATTCCATCTACATAAAATTTCATTGTTGCGCCATCATATGTAAGTGCTACATTATATGAATGATTTGATAAAATCTTAGAAGCCGTTTCTATATATCGGTAAGATCCACCAATATGACATACAGTTCCCAATCCCGAATTTCTAAGAAATAAACTACATCCACCATTCTCTACATTCGCTAAAATAGTTTGTGTTTTTGTAATATCGCTACCTGTTTTTATCGTTGCTTGAAGTGTTAATTTAGGATATTTTAATATAGGCATTAATACTGCACTATTACTTCCATTAAACGTTAATTTATTTTCATTCCAAACGGTATTTCGAAATGTACCATGTCTATTATTTCCAGATAGGTCATACCAATTACTTGGACTCGATTGATGACCAACCTCCGAATTCTTAGAAGCACTATAATATACTTCTAATCCCGAAAAAACACTATCTTCTTCTAATGATCCATATAAAGATTGATCATCAATTGAATTTTGTTTTATTTCATCAGGAGACAATACCCCACTATAAATTCGAATGGAATATACATCTCCACCAAAATATTCCATATTAACGCTACTACCACTTGGATTCGCTCCTACTGCCCATATCGTTGTTGCATTATAAGTAATTCCACTTGAATTTGTATAACTACCTGACAATACCCCATCCACATAAAAATTCATAGTCACACCATCATAAGTCATTGCTAAATTATATGAATGATTTGGTAAAATCTTAGAAGTGGTTTCTATATATCGGTAAGATCCGCCAATATGACACACAGTTCCCAATCCCGAATTTCTAAGAAATAAACTACAACCACCATTCTCTACATTAGCTAAAATAGTTTGTGTTCTAGTAATATTGCTTCCCGTTTTAATAGAAGCTTGAAGCGATAACGTCGGAAATTTCAAAACAGGCATCAAAACAGCACTATTCGTTCCATTAAATGTTAGTTTTTTCCCATTCCAAACAGTATTTCGAAATGTACCATGCCTTTCATTTCCTGATAAATCATACCAATTACCTGGATTAGACTGATAACCACTTCCTGTATTATCAGAAACACTATAATATACTTCTAAAGTTGCAAAATCATATAATTCTTTATCTATCTTATTGTTTTGTTGTATCTCACTTACTGTAAGTGATTTACTATAAATTCTAGTAGAGTACACTTCTCCGCTAAAATAATTTCCATTTACAATACTGCCGCTTGGATTAGCTCCTACTGCCCATATTGTTGTAGCATGATAAGAAATTCCGCTCGCATTAGTGTAAGTTCCTGATAAAGTGCCATCTACATAAAATAATAAGTTGGTTCCATCATAAGTAAGCGCAGTATTATATTGATGATTTGACTCTATCACATTTGAAGTTGTAATCATCCGATAAGCACCACCTATATAGCAAGCTGCTCCTAACTTTGAATCTTGTATATATAATTCGCATCCACCATTTTGTACATTAGCTAAGATTAATTGCGTACCAGAAATATTACTTCCTGTTTTAAAAGAAGTCTGAAGCGATAATGTTGGAAATTTCAAAACAGGCATTAAAACTGCACTATTGTTTCCATTAAATGTAAGCGCTTTTCCATCCCAAACAGTATTTTGAAATGTTCCATGTCTACCATTTCCTGATAAATCATACCAATTACTTGGATTATTTTGATGACCATTTCCTGAATTATTAGAAGCACTATAATATACTTCTAAGGAATCCTTTATACTATCTTCTTCCACTGCTATTGAGCTCGTTATAATTGATACTTTTATGGCTATACTTTTAGTAAATCCAACTGTACTCGTTGCTGTACAAGTAATAGTATGATTTCCAATTGATAAATTCTTCAAATCAGTTACAATAGCATTTCCATTCTTACATACTACATTTCCACCAGATGGACCATAAGTTACATTATATAAATCTGATATAGACTTACTAATACCTTGTTTCATTGAATATTGAACAGTAGTATACAAAGAAGTAATTTTAGGCTCCGTCACATCTATTTTATAAATCCCACTATCTAAACGACTTTCATTTCCATATAAATCACTTGCTTTCAATCGAATTTGATATATTCCATTTGAATTTAGCGAAATTGAAGCACTTCCACTATTTCCATCAATCACTCCATTTTGTTCCCCACCTGATACTTCATCCTTAATTACTTCATAAGTAAATGTCTTTATAGAACTCGTATCTGTTGCTGTTGCTATAATATTTAACTCCTTCGTCCATTGACCTTTTCCTGGATTACTAAAATTCAAAATTGGACCAGCCGATTCTGTTACAGTGATAATTCTCTTTTTAGTAGTTACATTTCCAGCACTATCACTTACTTGATATATGATTTCGTATTCATTTGGAATTGATGATAAACTGCCACGAATCATAATATTACTAGAATCTATCACACCATCTATATTATCTGTTACACTTACCCCATCTAGCAAATCATAAATAGAAGCAATATCACTCTCTATTGTAATGTCCTCAAATTCAATCACAGGTGAAATAGAATCTATTTTATATTCTACTTCCTTCACTATTTTTTCATCCTTATAATCTACTTCTACCTTTACCTTATGTACACCATCTACTTCTAATAACAAACTCGTTTTGGTACCATTTACAACTTCTTTTTCTTGTTCATCTATCTGATATGTAAAAGAAGATATCATATCCTGTTTTCCAGTAATAATTTCTATTTCTACCTTTTGTGAATTCACATAGTTTTTATTCGGAGCTGTAATTTGGATCATAGGCTTTTTTATCTCTGTTTCTGATAACGTACAAGCCCCTTCTTTATAAGGAACCAATTCTATCTTTTCATTATCGCTTCCTTTTAAAGCACACCATTGATCATTATAAACAGCAAGTGACAACAAGCCATCTTCATCAATCATGATTACTCCACCTTTTGGCTTTTCTCCTTTGACTAACAAGTTTTCAAATGGATACTGATATATTTTTGTTTCTGTTTTTCCATTTAACATTCCTTCTACATATTGTAACTTTACAGCCTCCATAACCCCATAAACACTATCTAAAAAAGCACTTTTTTTCGATTTTTCTATAATATTTAATATAATTGGAATCGCAATTAAAGAAAGCATCGCAAGTATTACTACCACCGCCAAAAGTTCAATCAACGTAAACCCTTTTCTCCTCATATTGCCACTCCTACTCTACATAACATTATAGTCTAATTTAAACTAAAAAGCAATGAAAAAAAGCCTACTTGGCTTCCTCTGTTGCTCTTGTTTCTCGAATCACAGTTACTTTAATTGTACCTGGATATTGCATCTCTTCCTCAATTTTAGTTTTTACATCACGAGCAACCTTATGACTTCCTAAATCATCTACTTCTTCTGGTTTTACAATCACACGAAGTTCTCTACCAGCTTGAACAGCAAATGTTTTTTCTACACCTGGCATAACATTCGCAATATTCTCCAAATCTTGCAAACGTTTAATATAATTTTCTAAAGAATCATTTCGTGCTCCTGGACGTGACGCAGATAACGTATCTGCAATCGCAACCAAAATAGAAATCACACTCGTTGGTGCTGTATCACCATGATGCGATTCAATGGAATTAATCACTACCTCATTTTCTTTATACTTTTGAGCGAGTGAGCTTCCTAATTCTACATGACTTCCTTCCACCTCATGATCGATTGCTTTTCCAATATCATGAAGTAATCCAGCACGTTTTGCCAAAGCCACATTTTCTCCTAACTCAGCTGCCAAAATTCCAGACAACTCAGCTACTTCAATAGAATGTTGTAACGCATTTTGACCATAACTAGTCCTAAAATGAAGCTTTCCAATTAATCCTACCAACTCAGAATCTACTTTAGTAATTCCAAGTTTGAATAAAGCTTCCTCCCCATATTCTAATATTTTCGCATTCATATCAACACTTGTTTTTTCATATAATTCTTCAATACGAGTTGGGTGAATCCTTCCATCTTTGATTAAAGTCTCAATCGTAACACGAGCAATTTCACGACGCAATGGATCAAAACTAGATAATACAATTGCCTCTGGAGTATCATCAATAATTAAATCAACTCCTGTTACTGCCTCAATCGTTCTAATATTTCTACCTTCTCTACCAATAATACGTCCTTTCATATCATCATTGGGTAAATTTACAACAGTGACTGTTTGATCATTAGCAACATCCCCTGCATATTTCTGCATTGAAGAAATTAACATAGATTTTGCTCTCTTATCTACCTCTAATTTTGCTTCTGACTCTGCATCTTTAATATAAGCAGCAATTTCTAAACTCATCATTTCTTCTACTTTTTTCATTACCATGTCTCTTGCCTGATTTTTTGAAAAACCAGCAATTTTCTCTAACAACTCAATTTGTTCTTTTTTTATTTCTTCCACTTTTACCTGTTCGTTTTGGATTTCTTTTTGTTTATTAATTAAATTATTTTCTTTTTCTTCTAACATTTGTTCTCGATTCTGAAGCGTTTGATCACGACGATCAATACTATTTTCACGATTCAATAATCGTTCTTCTGATTCTTTGATTTCCTGTTTTTTTTCTTTCACTTCTTTATCAGTTTCCACTTTTAATCTATGTACTTCTTCTTTTGCTTCTAATAAATGGTCCCTTTTTATCTTTTCAGCATCTTTTCTAGCTTTTTCAAGCTGTGATTCAATTCGTTTTGCAATCTGATTTCCTCTTATATAATTAACAACAAAAATGGCTATCATGCCAATAAAAATTCCAATCAAGACGAGTAAAATGGAGAAAATAGCATCATTCATTTTTTACCTCCATTTTTATCTATTATTAAGTAAAATACATTATTTCACTCTATACCTATTGTAATGTTTCTAGCGATAGAAGTCAAGAAAAAATTTTACTTCAAAATCTCAAAAAAAGAAGAATTCTATTTTTTGCCTTCCTCTTTTTCCTTATTTTCTGAACCTAAAGAAACATCAATATCATAATATTCTCGAACCTTCTGTTCTAATTCTTTCATTAACTCTGGTTTTCCTTTTAAAAGCTCCTTGACATTTTCTTTTCCTTGACCTAATTTTTCGCCATTATAAGCATACCAAGCTCCACTTTTATCAATAATTCCTGCATCAGAGGCTAAATCTACAATTTCTCCAGTTGCTGAAATACCTTCTCCATACATAATATCTAAAGTACAAGTTTTAAATGGTGGCGCCATTTTATTTTTAACAACCTTAATATTCGTTTTATTTCCAATAATATCTGTTCCTAATTTGAGTTGTTCTGACCTTCTAATTTCTAAACGAACAGAAGAATAGAATTTAAGCGCTCTTCCACCAGGAGTAACCTCTGGATTTCCAAACATAACACCTACTTTTTCTCTTAACTGATTAATAAAAATAGCCACAGTATTCGTCTTATTAATAATTCCAGAAAGTTTACGAAGTGCTTGACTCATCAATCTTGCTTGAAGACCAACATGAGAATCTCCCATCTCTCCTTCTATTTCAGCTTGTGGAACAAGTGCTGCAACAGAATCAATTACAATGACACTAATTGCTCCACTTCTTACCAAAGCCTCACAAATCTCTAAGGCTTGTTCCCCATTATCAGGTTGTGATAATAATAAATCATTAATATTAACCCCTAATGCAGCCGCATATTGTGGATCCAAAGAATGTTCAGCATCAATAAATGCTGCCCTTCCTCCTTTTTTCTGGGCCTCTGCAATTGCATGAAGCGCAAATGTTGTTTTCCCACTTGATTCAGGACCATAAATTTCAATAATTCTTCCTTTTGGGTACCCACCAATTCCAAGTGCAATATCCAAAGAAAGAGAACCACTAGGAATAACATCAATTTTCTGATGATCATTTTCTCCTAATTTCATCACCGCTCCTTTTCCAAATTGTTTTTCAATATCTATTAATACTTGATCTAGTGTTTTATCACTTGATGCTTTTACCATGTTACTTCCTCCTCATCTTTAACAACACCATTGTATAATATCCCAAACGATTTGTCAACAGAAAAAACGAACATTTGTTTATTTAAAGGAATTTTCTACAAAAATACAAAATCTGCTTACCAAATTAAGGAAAAACTGAGAAAAAAAGAAAGCAAATTTTCACTTTCCTGTTTCTAAAATCGCATCTCTATTCATGTAATAATACTGCACACCAGATATTACAGATAACACACACGCAATAATTAATAATATATCGGATACTTTAATATTCCATAATTCAAATGGCAAATTATAAAATAATGTTAACGCGACACCAACCATCATACAAGCAGTCTTCCATTTACCAGTTTTACTGGCCGCTACAACATATCCCTTATTTCCTGCCACCATTTTAATAGAATCTACAACTGTATCACGAAAAATAATAATCACTGGAATAATAGGATGAACAAATCCAGTAGCTGCCAAAATAACTAAAATACAATTGACCAATACTTTATCTGCAATCGCATCTAACATTTTTCCAAAATCGGTTACAATTCCTCTCTTACGAGCCAAATATCCATCTAAAAAATCAGTAATCGAAGCAATAATAAATAAAACACCTGCAATTAAATACTTAATATCAATCACAATCGCTTCATTTACAAATAACTTGGGCATTGAAAAACCTGTTGCTTCAAACGGAAATATTAAAATAACAATAACTAATAAAGTCAATCCTATTCTTGATAATGTAATCTTATTCGGCAAATTCATATGATATTCCTCCTATATATTCATCGTAATGACGTTTTCTTCTTTAAAATCATCTTTATCAGGTAAATTGGTTACAATAATTGCAGCAATTGCAAAAAGAAGAACAACTACACTGATAATTAAAAATGGGATCACTGGAAAACTTTGTTTTCTTTCTAAAGTATAAGGTGACATAATTCTCTTTGAATCTGATTTCTTTGTCCCCTTTTTCTGTACTTTCCTAATATCATCCAATGAAATTTTAGATGTATAGTCAAATAAATATTCGTTAAAATCATCCACCATATCTTCATAACTAAGTCCTAAATATTTCGCATAGTCACGAATAAAATATTTTAAATAAAAGATATCTTTAAAAGCATCCATATTTCCTTGCTCTAAATTATTAATCTGTGAAGGACGCAATTTCAAATCTTCTGACACTTCTTCAATGGAGACACCCATTTCTTCACGTGCTTCTTTTAACTTTTCCCCTATTTCTTTCACATCTACACCTCTTTCATATCAGGCAAATAAAAAAATAATACTTTATAAGCCATGTTCTGTTCCTATTTCTAGGCGACAAACATTTATCTATCGATTACTCGATCCCATAAGAAATTCTTATTTCTTCCTTATTAGGCTCCCCTACCATAATTTGGGTTTCTCACTCGTGGGGTTTACCCGTTCCACTCTTGTTATTTCTAACAAGCATCGTCACTGTGGCACTTTATGCTTCGCTTCCATATATTTCTACTTAGGATTAAAAGCGCCGTTAGTATTACTACTACCATAGGTTATTGTTTCCCTATGCACGAACACTATAGTCATCACAGACTATGTGAGCATGGACTTTCCTCTATGTGACAAGCACACAGCGTTTGTCAAAGTATTATTCTTTCCCATAAATAATTTTTTCAAGATTGGATAATCTTCTTAAAACATCAGCATTAGAAGGTCCTCCAGATTCGCCCCCCTCATCCCGAATCACTTCCAATTTCGTTCTCAAATTACGAATATCCTGTTTTAACCTCAAATTGTCTTCCATTAAATCCTTTTTTTCTTTTTCTAAATCTTTGATGATGGAGGTCATTTCCTCATAATCTCGAATAATGATATCTAGAAACTTATCAACTTCTTGTGGACGATATCCGCGTGTATCAATTTTAAATTCTTTCTCTAAAATATCTTTTACTGTCAATAAAATTCTTTCTTGGTACATAACTCCACCTCTTCATTCAGTTTATACATTATTATTGTCTCAAAAAATAGAGTATTTGTCAATTTCCTTTTTGTGGCTAATTTCAAATAGAAATTCCTCGCTTTTTCTCATATATTTCTAAATAATTTGGATATTTTTTCATTTCCTCTATGAAATAATTTAATCGTTCTCTAGGATAAGTTTTTGGACATTCCTCTCTTACATTCGCCTTATTTAATACATGATTCATAAAATTTTGATCATCTTTCAATAAATGATCAATAGAATGAGTTTCAGAAAACCAAGTAAGATCAATATTATACCAAGCTCCATTAATACAAACCTGATTCCAAGCATGACCCCAATTTTTTCCTCTACATGGCACAGTTCCTAACATGATATGACATGGAATTTGTAACTCCGTCAAAACCTTCCAAAAAGCAATCGCATACCCAACACAAACAGCTTCCCCTTTTCCAATGGATGCATAAAAATCAGAAACAGGAGTTAAGTCATCACTATCAATAGAAGTATATTGAATATAAGAAGCCAATTGAGTAATAACAAACATCACCTTTTCCTCATCCGTCTTACAATTTTCCTCTACCTTCTCCTTAAAATATTTCACTTTTTTAATAATTTCTTGATACTCCTGTAACGAATATTCCATTTCTAAATTTGCTGTTGACTCAAAAGATTCTAACATATATCTAAGACATACTTTAAAATCATAATTCTTAGAAGCAAGTTCCAATAGCAAATCATCATCAAAAATTCGCGTAAATTCAGTCACAGTTACATTCCTACCTTTTTGATTCAAAAAAGAAATGATCTGAATTAATTCCTCTTTTTCTTTCTCATTTTTTGGATGATACTGAATTGCAATGGATTGATAATTCAGGGCAGCACATAAATCATTTGGACGTACCAACATATAATGACAATTAGAATTTAATCTTCTCTTTCCACACAAATAACTTTTTAAAGTAGGTAAAATTAAATATCGATTCATTTTTATTCCTCTTTTCTAACACCAATTATATAGAAAATAATCCCATAAATCAATTGTATAAAAGAAAACTACTCATTTTTCTCTAAAATAAGTAGCTCTTCTTATTGTTTCAACATCCTCAATCATTTCATTCAAAATCTTTTCAATATGATGTTTATCCATTTTCCTCACCTCTGTTGATACTATAGCATATTCAAAAATCACAATGTTGTGTTTCGACAAAACTAGAAAAAATATTTTTTGGAATATGACATTTTTTTCATTTACAAAGATAGGTATAGAAAAAAATAGAAAACTATAGTATAATGAACATGGTGATATCAGTGAATTACCCAACAGGAATTAAAAAACAATATCAAAAAGAAATATCCCATGGAAACCGGGGAATGGCATTAGAAGACGATATTAATGAAACAAATAAATATTATTTAAATCATAATATTGCTGTCATTCATAAAAAACCGACACCAATTACAATTAGAAAGGTAGATTATCCATCTAGAATCGAAGCAGTCATCAAAGAAGCCTACTTCAAAATTCCATCTACCACTGATTATAATGGAATATATAAAGGAAAATATATTGACTTTGAAGCAAAAGAAACCCGACATAACTATTTTCCATTCGCCAATATCCACCAACATCAAATTGAACACCTAAAAAAAATTGTTCAACATGGAGGCATTGGTTTTATCATTGTTCGTTTTACAAAACTAAAAGAAACTTACTACTTAGGTGCTGACGAATTATTTTCTTTTTTAGAAAATTCAAAAAGAAAATCAATTCCAAAAGAATATTTTGTAAACCAAGGTCATCTATTAAAAGAGAAATATAGTCCAAGATTAGACTATCTATCAATCGTCAATAAAATTTATTTTGAAGGAGAGTAAATATATGAATAAAAAGGAATTAAAACGATTTATTGTTCGTAATCAAATGAATTTAATGATTATCGCAATCAGCATTGTTGCTTTTATCATTGGAATATTTGCGATTGGATTTTTAAAATCATTTTTAATTATTGGAATTATTGACTTACTACTTTTCGCACCAAGTATTTTAAATATGATTAAGAAAAAACCAAAGTCCAAAAAAACAACAAAACCAGAAACAAAAGAAAAAAGTCCAAAGAAGAAAACAAAAAAACCAAAGAAAAAATTGAAAATATTCTTCAAATGGTTTTTAATCGTTTGCTTTGTACTAGGAATTCTAGCTTGTATCGCTGCCATCATGTTTTTCATGCAAATAGCAAAAGAAGCCCCTGAATTTGATCCAAACAAACTAGATCGTCAAGAATCAACCATTTTCTACTTTGCTGACGGAACAGAAATCACCAAAATAGGAGCACAAAAACGTGAAAAAATCACTTACAATCAAATGCCAGAAGTACTTGTTAATGCCATTGTTGCAACCGAAGACTCAAGATATTTCACACATAATGGATTTGACTTACCACGTTTCTTAAAAGCTTCCGTAAAACAAGTATTAGGAAAAGGTGGTGGGGGTGCCTCTACCATAACCATGCAAGTATCAAAAAACAACTACACTAGTAGAAAATCAGAAGGTGTGGAAGGAATTAAACGTAAATTCACAGATATTTATATGTCCATGTTCAAAATTGAAAAAAAATACACAAAAGAACAAATTTTAGAATTTTATGTCAATGACAACTACATGGGTGGGGGTGCTTATGGAGTAGAACAAGCTTGTCTAAACTATTTTGGAAAACACGCCAAAGATATTACACTTGCTGAAGCAGCCATGATTGCAGGATTATTTCAATCCCCATCTGGATATGATCCTTTCATTCACCCAGAAGCATGTGAAAAACGTCGTAAAACAGTATTATATTTAATGGAAAGACATGGCTATATCACAAAAGAAGAAAAAGAAGCTGCATCAAAATTAACTGTAGAAAAACTTTTAAAAACCTCAACCGAAGGAAACAATAGTACTGATAATGAATATATGTCTTTTGTCAACCTCGTAATTGAAGAAATTGGAGACGACTTAAACTTAGATCCTTATACAACACCTATGAAAGTCTACACAACATTAAATAAACCAAAACAAGATGAAATCAATAAAATCTTAAAAGGCGAAACTTACAAGTGGAAAAATCCTGTAGTAGACGCTGGAATTGCTATGATTGATACAAAAACAGGAGCCATTCATGCCATCAGTGGAGGAAGACATAAAATGTATGACGCCAAAGTATTAAACTACGCTTCAATCAAACATCAAATCGGTTCTACCGCAAAACCATTATTCGACTACGGTCCAGCCATTGAATACAACAACTGGAGTACAGGACAATTACTTGTCGATGAAGAACACGGCTATTCAAGTGGAGGAACCGTTAACAACTGGGATTTAAAATACATGGGAATGATGACAATGGGAGAAGCACTTCGATTATCAAGAAACATCCCAGCCATTAAAACATTCCAACAAACAAGCAATAAAAATATTAAAACATTTGTATCAAACCTTCACTTGTCTCCAGAATTAGAAGATGGTATTATCCATGAAGCACATGCCATTGGTGGATATTCAGGAGAATCTCCAATTACCCTTGCTGCTGCTTACAATGCCTTTGCAAATGGAGGATATTACATTACTCCACATAGTTATACAAAAATAGAATATCGTGATACTGGAGAAATCGTAGAAAAAAAGATAGAAAAAACAAAAGCCATGAGTGAAGAAACCGCTTATATGGTAATGAAAATGTTAATGGATACTCCTTCTTACGCACTTGGAATTTATTCAAACATTCCTGGTGTAACCTATGGAGCCAAAACAGGAACAACCAACTTTCCTGCTGCAACATTCAAAGCCAAAAACCTACCAGAAGGAGCCATCAATGATCTTTGGGTTGTCGGTTCCAGTCCAGATTATACCATTTCATTATGGTATGGATACGACAGTATAAAAACAGAAAACGTGAAAGCAGGATACATAAACAAATTAGGAGAACACCAACATGAAGTATTATTCCAAATTTTAGGAAAAGCATTATTTGAAAAAGGAACA
>CANAXT010000026.1 GCA_947365915.1 uncultured Mycoplasmatota bacterium | reverse complement strand
GTCAGAATGTTGCCTGATCTGTACAGTATTATATTTTTCATCCCATTTTTGAGCAGATGATAAAGCATTGTACCTATCATAACCTATCGCCATAACTGTTACATCATACCTATCTTCAATATCAAAAACAAAATCTTCTATAACTTTATAATCTACTGTTCTATCACCACAAGCAATACATTTCATGGCATTTATAAATTCATTATAATTAATTTTTTCAAACTGATTTTTTTCCTCAATTCTTCCTTCTGGTACAAATGATATTGCCTCTGCTAATATTACATCATTATCATTGCTTGTCATTGCCACAGAACAGTTATCATTTGACATAGATAAGTCAACACCAATATAAACTTCTTTACCTGCCCAATCGATTTTATCAACTTTGCACTTTTGTACTTCTGTTACATCTATAAAACTTTCAGTTCCTGCACCTTGATAAATAATATTGCAATGTTTCGTTAAAAAGTTTTCTCTTTTACTTTCCATTTCTATCGCTTTGTTTCTTTTAGCAATTAAATCTTTGTATATTTTTTCTACTTCAATTGCTAATGGATTAGATTGCAAAATAATATTATCATCAGTAGTCCAGTTTTTAGTTTCATCAGGTTCATATAATAATGCAAATACAGTTTCATCAGGAACAGGCAAAGTATTATCTAATACCTTTTTAGCATAACTTACTTCTGTTTCCATAGGATTATCAACTGTTGGGTATTTTGTTGATATGATGAAACCTAATTTATTAATAACTAATAATTGCCCTGACCTCATCGCCTCAATTGGATAATCACTGGGCAATGCACCTACTTCATCAGCAACAAATACATTTGGTTCTTTTCCATCCATTCTATCTTTAGAATAATTTAATGGTGTATATATTGATTCTGTTAAAGTATGCCTTATGCAATCTCTTAATATTTTAAATTCGCTAACTTCAAAAACTTCTGTATTTGCTTTTATAAGTGGTTCTAATGCCTTTTTAATTTCTTTTGCTAATGCACCATCAGGGGCAACTGAATAGAATTGTGAATATCTTGGTTCTAAATAGAATAATAATAAAACCATAAGTGCAACAATAAATGTTTTACCATTTTTTCTGCATATTTCTAATATAATTGTTTCATATCTTCGTTTATTTTTATCATCGCGATAAACAGTGCATAAACTAGCAACAATAATAAGCCATTGATATCCTGCAAGGGCATCATAAATCTTTTTGCCTACTTTAATACCTTTTGCCATAACTAATATTTTAAGTATCTTATCAATCTTTTTTATTCTACTAACGTTTATAACATACTTACTAGATTTGTCATCTGCAATATCTAAAAATATCTTACATTGCTTTTTTACATATTTAGGAGATATAAACTTCTTTTCACCATTCAATTCAAAATATAATGGTGGTGGTTTTATTGTTCCATCAACTATTTGTTTTGCATAAATGTAACTTGGATGATTTTCTAAAATATTATTCTTCATTGTCATCATCTTCATCATTCAAGATATCCATTAATGTTTTCTTTTTTGTAGGTTGGGTATTGATAGATATTTTTGCTCTTGCTTGAGGTGATAATGACAATTCATTACAACATCTAAAAAAATCTTTAGAATACATATCTCTTGCAGACTTTAAATTTATTATAGTTTTAGCATCTAAACTATACCCCTTTTTATTTTTGTTATTCTTATCAACATAATCATATTCACCTGCACTGTTAATTTCTTTTTCAATGCTTTCAAGTCTTTCAATAGTAATAGCAGTTTGATTTAATAAGTATGTATCTAAATTACTTAATATATCAGGATTCAAGTTATTAAGAATATCTTTAAAGATTGCCTTTTGTCTTTTAGTAAGATAAGAAAAAGGTTTTATCTTATCGTTGTTACCTCTTAATTTTTTTTCAGTTTCTTCTCTCACTTTTCTTTCTTGTTTACTCATTTTTTGTGAGTTAGTATCAATTGCTTTTGCTGGTCTACCCATATCTATCACCTCTTAACTTTTCAACAATTGATGGAATTTTTTCATTTTGGGCATTTTTCGCACTTTTAGGTGGCAGGTAGGTTTTGAAACATAGATAAAATCCCAAATTAAAAGGCAGGGGGGATGGTTAGTGAGCCAACCTCTTGCCTTATTTCTTCAAAGTTACAATTAAAATCTATAAGTTTATATAAAATATTTCTTGGTATCATATTGTTGTCTGCCAACTTATGATGATAACAACATAGAGTTATTAAATTATCATCATCTAATCGCTTACTAAAATCTTCTTCTAGTGATGTTATATGATGAACTTCAAGTTTGTTAAAGTTAAATACATGAGTGGTTTCATAGATGTTTGCTAAACAACATCTACATAAATGTTTATCTCTTTCTCTTATATCTTCACTTTTTTTATGCCATTTATAAGTCTTTCTAAACTTATCAGCATCAGTTAAACCTCTTACTTGCCTATTCTTATAACAAGTCTTGTTAAAATCGTGTATCTTTCCACACCTACTGCAACTTTTCAACATAAAATATCTCCTTACCTAAAACAAAGCATAGCACCTTTTTCTATGCTTATATGAGAGTATAAAGGAGATTATAGAACTGAAAAGAAAATAAAGGTGATATAAAGTTTTATTATACTCTCATATAAACATGAAAAAAAACAACTAATTTTGTTGCCTTGATTATATACTTCTATAACTACATTATATCATTAATTGATTGTGAAAAATGTGAAAGTTTTATCTCAAAATCTAAATATTGAATTCTTTTTTATTATTTTTTACTATTTTTTTAATATCTTGATTTTTATTAATATCTTGATTTTTACTAATTTTATTTTGATAATTGGAACATAAACATCTATCATTAATACCTTTTAAATAATCAAATTTGCCACATTCATCACATTTATCCTTATAAACTTTTTTCACATATTAACCCAAATGACAATTGCATCATAATGTTCTAATTCATTTACTTTATTTCTAATTACAATATCATAACCATCTTCTGATAATCCTTTATATTTTTCATCATCTGAATAATAGTCAGATAAATGTTCAATGGCATCATCTTCACCAATATATACTTTTTCATCATCAATATAAATAGTTTCAAGTTCGCCATAATATCTTTTCATAAGCATATAACTATAATCACCAAATTCATCACTTGCAACCATAAATACCACAGGTAATTCTTGATTTTGATTAAGAAGTTTTAATAAATCACTATTCATTTTTTTCACTATCCCAATAATCTTCTACTGAACCATTTAAATTATTAAATATTATCATTATTTCTGTTTCCCATTTAGAATTACTAGGAACAAAATAATGATTTAATACTTTTGATAATTCTTCCCAACACATATAAGTAATTTCAGGTGCAGTATAACTATAATCTTTTTTTAATCTTTCTATTTGTTTGATTATTTCATATGCTTTTTCTACTTTTAAATTGCTATGAAATTTAATTATATTAATTATTTCATCTGCAATTGTTATTAAATTTCTAGGCTTATATTTTTTCATTTATTTCACCTCTTTTACTTTGAAATGTTAAATCTTTTATATCAAATTTTTCTATGACTAACTTACCTTGATTATTAATATGCTTAATAATTAATGAATCTACCTCTTCTTTTTCACCATAAGCATAACTAACTTCTTCATCTATTTGAAGTATATTAGTTATTTCTTGCTCTTTGTAAAATATTCTAAAATCATAATAACTCTTCATTTTTTTCACCTATTTCATCCATTCCTAATATTATTCTTACTTGATTAGCAGTAACTTTACCTTTTTCCATCTTATCAAGAAGTTCTTCTATTAATTGACTATTTTTATTTTTTATTTCTTCATATTTCCCTTTAATGAGTAACAACTCTTTATACTCTTCTAAAGAAATAGTAATTACTTTATTTATTTCAACTGTTTCTATATCCATCAACTGACCTTTTGAATTAAATTTTGCTATTGCATTATTATACTCAACTGCATCTTCTATAATATTTTTAAATAATTTCATCTTTTACCTCCAAAAACATATTTTTCAATTTCTTCAATTTTTTTAACTATTGAATCACTAGCATCTTCAAAATTAAAATCGCTTATTTTTCTTTTATCATTTGATTTATCAAGTTCTTCTTGAAAATTATCTAAACAACACCATTTTAAACCACCATAACTTATCCATTTCTTTTTAGAACAATGAATATGGTATGGTTTATATGGTCTTAATTTTGTTATAAACATATATTCTGATAATTGGTCTTGCCAAGATTTATAACTATCACTAAATAACATACTAAATTCTTCTATTTCACTTTGAAACTTTATACATACTACCATTTTCTACACCTCTTTTACATCATCAACAGTTTTCCAAAATTCTAAAGAATAATAATCATTGCTATCAGGATTTCTTCTTTTATATGAAGAATCTAATTTAGTAAATTCTTCAAATGCTATTTGATAATCTAAATATATACAAGTAAGTTGTTTACGAATTAAATTACCATAATCATCATTTTCATAGAAAAATAACAAATTTAAATTCATTCTTCTATTCCTCCTTTAAATCCAATTCAATACCATCAATATCGCCATTTAATTTGTTAATACAATGAGTTAATAAATTATCCATATCTTCATCTAAACCAACCATGTAATTCAAAACTCTATTAACACTATTGATTCGATATTCTAAAACTTTAATTTTTATATCATCATCTAATTTTTGAACTTGCTTAATATGTTCATCTCGTTCACTTCTTTTATTTTCTATTTCTTCATAAAAACTTAATAAATGTCCTTTGTTAAAATCCATCTCGACCACCTCTTCCTCACCTATACGAATTTTACTAAATGACTTAATTCTGTTAAATTCACAAGCCACTAGCTACTAGGGTATTTTTTCCTAGAAAATATAAGCATTTTCTCTATAATGGGAAGGTGCTAGTTTTTTATCGAATTTACAACTTTTCATTATGTAAAATTGCTGGTGATTTTTTAAAAATTCTTAATTCTATGTTTTTTTATCATAACTTCCCATAAGTTATTACTTTCAATATAGTTATATATTTCCGAAAAGCAGTAAGACCAACATCTACCGTCGTATGTATCTACAGTACAATGGTAATTAACATCTTTTTTATCTGCTTTATCGCTTCTATCTCCGTCATATTTAGAACATCTTTTACATCTTACTTGGCTATTCATTATACGATCTACAATATTCTCTTTTTGAATATCAGTTAACTTAATCATGATATACACCTCTTGTTTTACTAATTGTTCCAGCGTTTAGTGTAGCCATAGCTTCGAACATTTTATCTGGAGCAAATGCTAATCCTACAAGTTTTATATTATTTATCTTTAATGTATCTAAATTTTCTTTATTTACTTGAAAAGTACCAACTGTATATAAATAACAATTTCTTCTACCTTTCATTGCTTTTGTTAATTCAATATTATTATGTATTGGTTTTAATTGCCCACCCAAACTATTATCACTTAAATAATTCATGCTAACTACCTAAATAAAAACTCTTTCTTTTATCATTTTTATCATTATCATCCCAACAAATATATATCAAAGTAACTCTTTCGCTTGAATGATTTAACATTTCTTTTAAACCAATAATATCTCCAGTTTCTTCATAATATCTTCTAGCAAAATATTTTCTTAACGAATGGCAACCAACAGGATATGATACTTTAACTTCATCTGCTAATTCTTTAATTATCTGCCATGCTCTTTGTCTTGTTAAAGGTTTATTCATACCTTTTCTACTCTTAAATAAGTATTCACCATCAATTAAATTGTTTCTATTAATATAATTAATAATATCTTTGTACAATGATGGATGCAATTCGAATGATTGCTCTTTATTTGTTTTAAATTCTCTAATATAAATACCACCATTTTTAAAATAATCTACTTTTAATTGAATTATATCTTCAATTCTAAATGCTAGATTCATACCAATAACTAAAATCATGTAGTTTCTATCCCATAAATATTGTTGTTCTTTATTACTATCTTCTTCTGCTTGATTTCTTCTTTTCTTACATATAACAAGCATATTATTTATATCATGTTCTTTAAAAGGTTTAACTGTCTTACGACCAAAGTTAATTCTATATCTTCTTGACATATATATCACCACTTACCATTAATTTTGATATTATATTGTTCAATTCTATTCATAACTTCGTTAGCAGATAATGAACCAACTACACAATCAAATTCTTTTTCATAATCTGTTAATAATCCTTTTATTTCAAGTTTATCTTCTGTATAGCCATATGTTCCAACACCCTCAATAATAGAAATTATTTTATTTTCCATATTTGGAACTATTATCTGCCAACTTTCTATGAATCTATCAGGTTTAAGTGTGTAGCATCTATTGTAAAACTCAAAGGGTATATTTGATTCACTTAATAAATGCTTTAGTTTAAATATTTCATTGCAATCACACTTCATTTTTCCATGCTCCACTGTAATAATATTGTTCTGCTTCATATTCTGTAATAGTATCAAATTGTATATGTAATTCATCTAATATTTTTTCTATTTCTTCTGCCTTACATCCCAAACTTTTTAAAGTTAATATAAAATAACCTTTTACACTATCATTATTCATTACTTTTTTACCTCCTATATATCTAATTTCATTTGATTTGGATCAACCTCATCTTTTGGAATATATTTTAATAATTGTAATGGTGTTTCAAGTGGTATATCATGAGTTGCCATGTAATCTTTTATTTGCATTGCTAATTCTTTTTCTGTATTTTTTAATTTGAATAACTTTTTTACTGCTTTTTCAATATATGTCGGAACACTTACATATTCCGTCTCTTTCTCTTGTATCATATTCTCCATCCTCACCTATATTTCCAATATTTTTTACAACTCTCATCTTGATAAAAATCACTAATTGATAATTGTAAACATCTACATTCATTCAGCATTTCCTTAAACGCATTAACAAACCATATAAACCCTACTATCACGATAATAGTTAGTAATATACTTATTGTATCTAAAATTTTCTCTACTCTATCCATATCTACTCCTAAAAAGGTATTTTTGTACCAATTACCTCTATTATTTGAATTTTTTGATTATTTTTATGAATTAAATTATCATCATAAGTACTTAGATAATATTCTAATTTAGTATCAATACTAGAGTTATAATTTAAAATAATTTCAGGTTGTTTTTGGTTTGGCATCTTTAACTTAATTCCTATATCTAATCCCTCTTTTTTCATATTAATAAAGAATTCTTTCAACTCTTCTTTAGTTATATTTGCTTTCATTGTTATTTTCCTCTCTAAAATAATGTTTCTTGAAAAGTAATATTATTTAACATTTGTTCCTTGGCTTTTTTACAATACTCTTTTTTTATTTCAAATCCATAGCAATTCCTATTCAATTCAGCACAAGCTCGAAGTGTACTTCCACTACCTGCTGTTGGGTCTATCACCACATCTCCTTCATCTGTAAATATCTCTATCAAATTTTTTAAAAGATTAACTGGTTTTTGCGTTGGATGGATTTTCGGATACTCTTTGGAGTTGTCTCTCTTCCATTCGAACCAATTAAATATCATACGATTGTTTCCAAATTCATCTATATTACGAAATTTTGGTAATTTATCCCGATAAAGAACAACTGCATATTCTGTAGCACCAACAACTTTCATATTTGCTTTTAGAACCTGTGCAGAATAATTTTTGATAAATATAAGTGGATAAGATTTCATTAAACCATGTTTCTTTCCCTCTTCTATTACCATTTGCATTTGCTCAAATGCACAAAATACAATCATTGCTGGAGCATTGCTACTCTTACCTTTTTCAACTTTTTCTTTTGGCTCTTTTCGCAAATATCTAGTACAAAAATCAAAGAAATTATTTATTTTAAAATCATTATCTGTATCAAAAAACGATTTTCCTGCTAGTTTACTTTCTCCATTTTTGTTATCGCCATTTATGTACCATTTTGGATTACTGGCATAGGCATTATTACCAAGATTGTATGGTATATCTGCCAGAATAAGTTGTGCGTGTGGTATTCCATAACGCTTTGCATTTTCAAAATGATCATTAAATAACTCTATTTTAATTTTCTTTCCCTGCATAACCATTCTCCTTTGCAATCCTTTCAAGTTGTCTATCCATTTTTTCTTTCATAACTTTCTTTATATCATCAGTTGAAATATTGTAATATAATTGAAATTGTTTTAGCATTACTAATACATCAGCTATTTCTTCTTTTATATGTTCCTTATTTTTATCAACATAAGGTTGTAACATAAGAGGCGATAACACTCTTACAACACTATCAACCACATTTTCTAAACATCCCGTATTCCTTTCTTTAATAATTGCTTCATTTAATTCATATACTTCACTTTGAAAATATTTTAATTGCTTACTTAATCCATAATGATTGATTATTTTTCTTAATTTTTCATTCATATAGCATAATTCCTTTCATTTTTTAATGCAAGAAACAAATTAATCATAAATTTATCTCTGTTATTTCTATAATAAATTCCTTTATATACATCTAAATCAAATCTATAACCATCCATAAAAAATTGACTAGGTTCTAAATCTTGATAATATGGAACACCATTTTTTATTTCATATTTAATTTTTATCTGCCCATATACAAACTTAAATTCTTTTGAGGTTGGCAGTTCCTCTTCATAGATGCCATCTTTTACTTCTTTCTGATACTCAAACAACAAATACTTATATGCTTGAGGACAATACTTTTTTAATGCCCTTAATTTTTTATTAAATTGGTTAGTTGTATTAATATCATTAAAAGATTGATTAAAATTATTGTTGTATGGTTTAGACATCTTTATCACCACCAATATTAAGTCCTCTTGATAGAATATTTTTTAAAACCTCTTTATCACCTTTGAAACACAAAGTGTGTTTATCTAAATATTCATAAGCATCTTTGATAATTTTAAATTGTTTATTTACTTCTTTATCAAACTTAATAACAATATCAGATAGTTCTTGATTTTCTTTTTCAAGTCTTGCCATCTTTTGAGCAGTTTCAATTCTTAATATCTCGCCATTCATGATTTATCACCTTTTAACAAAGATTTTAATGTTTTCACTTTGGCTCTCAAATTTTGATTTTCTCTTTTATATCTAGCAAGTTCAGTAGGTTCTTTTAACTTTTCCATAAATGTTTTATAAAGTTCATCTTTTATAGTATTTTGTAATACTTCAACTTCTCCCTCAAGGGTGTTTATTCTTTGTTGCATCGCAATTATCTTTGGAAGTTTAAATATACTGTTGCTTTGATTCTTCTTTTTCATTCTTTGCCCTCCCTTTTAAATAATTTTTTAATTTATAGTAAGGTGTTGACCTATCAGCTATTATTTTTTTTGCAACCTCTTCCCAAGTCTTGCCATTTAAAAATCTTTCACGAATGATAATTCTTATTTCTTCTTCATCAACAGTTGCAAGAAAATCCTCTATTTTATGTGCTTCATCAATTAAAGTTTCTTTTTTTGTTTCAATCTTTGATTTTAATTGTGCTAACTTAATACCAATTCTTTCAGTTGAACTACTATCGCTATTTGTCATAGTAGGTATACTTGTTATTTTTGAAGAACCAATTACAGTCGTTTCTAATTCTTCAACGGTATCTTCTAATTGTTTTATCTCAATTTTAATATTGTGATATTTGGATAATTCTTTAATTGTCATTATTAGCACCTCCATTACTTAGCATTTTAGTAGAGTTGGTACTAATTAAATTATGACTATCTTCATACCCATACTTTTTCATATCTTCTAGTAACCAATTGGGAATAATTCCCTCCTCCATAAATTTATAAGTCTTATCAATTTCTTTAGGGTTTTTAAAATACCCTGCTTTTATCATTCTTTCAATAACTATATTTTTTTGAGTTGTTTTACATAGTTCACACTCATCTAATATTTCTTTAAATGTAGGCATGAATTTATTTTTTCTTATAATAGATTTAATTGCATTCATCAAAGTTAATTCATTATAAATACTTAATTCTTCTTGGTACATACTAACAAGACCTGCAAGTTCTTCTATTGTTAATTCCTTAAAATAATATGGATAAGCAATTTTTAATCTTGCTATCACAACACTAATTAATTTTGATTGTTCCATTATGTACCCCTTTCAAAAATTCCATTTGTTCATCTACTTTTTTATTAGAAACATTTGTTATTTTATAATCATCATTCCAACATTTTTGATTAAACCAAGTAGAACCATGTTTTATAAATTTAAGTTCTATGTTTTCAGATTTAATATAATTTAGGTAATTCTTTAGACCTTGTGCAATAGTTTCATAAGTGATACCTTGTTTTCTTGCAAGTAAATATTTATTCTTTGCTTGGTCTTTACCTTTTTTATTTGGGTAATGTTCCCAAAGTTTCTCAAATTCTTTCGTTAATTGTTTTTCAGTTTCTGTTTTTGATAATGAATTTTTGGTTGGTGAATTAGATTTATCTAATTCTATCTCTTTCTCTATATCTATATCTGATTCTATCTCTTTCTCTATCTCTGGTGTAGAAATACTGTAAGATTTCTTACATTGTTTCCTACAATCAATTTCTTGTTGTTTTTCTGCTTTTATTTTATTGTAGTATTTTCTTTGCCTATCAGCCTCAGTTGAACTCTCGCCAATAAAATTTTGAATATCTAACATATAAATAGCCCCACTATCCATAAGTTCAATAAGACCTAACTCTTGAAATATGTGCAATGCTTGTTTAACAGTTCCAACTTGATGCCTTACTACTTGGGCTAACAACTCAGGTGTATATGGGATAACATCTTTAAACATAAGTTTTCCATTATTCTTTAAACTTCTTAAATATAATTTCATTAAGATATCACTATATAAATATCCATCCTGCATATTTTGAAGTAAAATCATTTCTTCACTATCATAAAAGTTTTCTTTTAATTTTAAATAATAATACTTTCTAATATCAGCCATACTATTCATCATCCTTTACTTTTTCTAAAGAAGTTATATAAGTAGAAATAGTGTGAATAGTTGTAATAAAATCAATTGCATGAGTTAAAGTAGGAAAGTAAAATGTTAAATAATTATAATATTCATCGCTTTGTTTTTTTTCTGATATAGTAACTTCATATTCCATTTTTACATCTCACTTTCTTAACTCTCGCCACATCTTTTTACACAAGATTGCTACTATAAATCCCCCCAATAGTGCAATTATTAAAATTACAAAAAACTCTAATACTTTTAAAATCATAGATTTTTACTCCCCTCTTCTTGAATATCTTTGACAAGATGATAAATTGCAATTCTAGTTGTATGACCATATCTATTTTTAACTTCTTTCAACTCAGTTTCTATTTTAAAACCTCGTTCTTTAAGTACATATATAATCCCTGACAGCCTAGTTGCACTATATCGTTTAATTGCTTCCATAGAAGTGATTGACTTATATTTTCTCAAATGATGAATAATTTCTGATATTTGACTTTTATTTTTAGACATTATTTATCACCATCCTTATTACAAACATAAAATTGATCGCCATCTTTAGTATATATCGCTTCAATATCATAACCTTTAGATGCACATTTTTTAGACACCCTTTCAATATGTTCTTCCATATCTTTTGCTAAAATATTTGATAAAATTATTACAATCATAAGTGCAATACAAATACCAATTGATAGTGGATGTTCGCCAAAATAATTTTTAATTTTATTAATCATGTTGAACCTCCTTAATACCTAAATATTGATAAAACAATTCAGGATAAATAAGGTAGTTCCATCTTTCTTTAACCTTTACTGCAGTACCAAATGGCAATCTGCCAGTTTGTAATCCCACTCTTATAAATTGTGGTGATTTATGCATCAATTTTGATGCTTCTTTAATTGTTATCTTTTTCATAAAAAATCCTTTCTTATAATTTGTTTTTTGTTTTTTAGTTTGCTAGATTAATTAGTTCTATTTTTTTGAACTTTTTGTGTAAAAAAATATATGTGTACATTTTTAATTGGTTCATCAAATAATTCCATGGTTTTTTGCATTTCTTCTTGTCTGAATCTCCTTTTGTTTTTAAATCGTAAAATTAATGATTGTTCTGTAATTCCAATATATCTTGCATATTCATTTTGTGTTATACCTAACTCTCTGATTTTACCTTTTAATTTTGAATAATCATAATTCATTTGTAATCCTCCTTTCTAGTTCTAATATTTTGAACTTAATTAAATTTTAGTACAAATATTTTTAACTGTCAATAGTGCAATTCAATTTTTTTAAACTTTTCTTTTTTTATTTTATATTTTAGTTGTATTTTTTTAAACTTTCGTATATAATAAAAATGTAATGAAATTGGGGTGATAATGAAATGTTAGAAGATACATTTGCCAATCGATTAAAAAAAGCATTAGATTATAATAATATGAAACCTATTGATTTATCACGAAAAGCAAACATAAATAAATCACTAATAAGCAGTTATTTAAGTGGAGTATGTAAAGCAAAACAAGATAAATTAGATATAATTGCTAGAATTTTAAATGTAAGTGAAGCATGGTTAATGGGTTATGATGTTGATATGGATAGAGATTGGCTACCTGATAATGATGAAGATTTGTCTAATATTAAAATTGATAATGCAAGATATATTGAAACAACCACTAAAACTATTAAAATTCCTGTACTTGGCAAAGTCCCTGCAGGTATACCAATAGAAGCCATAGAAGATATTTTAGGATATGAAGAAATCCCTGCATCTATGTTAAATGGTGGCGAAAACTATTTTGCATTAAAAATAGATGGTGATAGTATGTTCCCAGATTATAAAACTGGGGACATAATCATAATTAAGCAACAATCTGATTGTAATTCAGGTGATGATTGTATTGTTATGGTAAATGGTGATGATGCCACATTTAAAAGGGTTATTAAACAAGAAAAAAGCATTATTTTAAAACCACTAAATAATGAATATGAACCATATTATTTTGATGAATATGAAATAATGACAAAACCTGTAAAAATAATAGGTGTTGCCATCGAAGTTAGAAGAAAATTAATGAAGTGATTAAATTGTTAGAAAATACATTTGGCTATCGATTAAAAAAAGCATTAGATTATAATAATATGAAACCTATTGATTTATCACGAAAAGCAAATGTTGATAAAGCACTGATATGCCATTACTTAAAAGATGGTTTTAAACCTAAACAAGATAAGTTACATGTAATTGCTGAAACATTAAATGTAAGTGAAACATGGTTAATGAGTTATGATGATGAAATGAATAAAAAATCATATGATATTATAATTAAAGAATTGTTAGATTTATTTTCAAAATTAAATGATAAGCAACAAGCAATTATAATAAATTTAATGAAAAACATGAATTAAAAAAAGACTTACTGCTGGAACAGTAAGCCAAAATGAAAAATCACAATTAGTCTAGCAAACTAAAAAACAAAATATAAGATATAATGTTATGGATTTTTCTATTTCATTATATCAAAAACATAAGAAAAATACAATAAAATGAGAGGATTTTGATATATGAAATACTATAATTTAAGTTTAGGTGGTGATAACTCATGAAACTACCTAATGGATATGGAACTTATTACAAATTAAAGGGAAAAAGAAGAAAGCCATGGCGAGTAAGAGTTACAATTGGATGGGATGAAAATGGAAAACAAATTTTTAAAAATTTAGGATGTTTTGAAAGTCAGCCAGAAGCATTAAAACAACTAGAACTATATCATTCTAATCCTCTAATTATTGATAATCAAACTATTACCTTTAAAGAAATATATGACATCTGGAGTCAAGAAAAATTCAAAAATCTTTCAAATAGTTCTATTGATGGTTACAAAAACGCATTTAATTATTGTGAAGAATTATGGAATCTCCCTTTTGAACAAATAAAATTAAAATCGTTACAAGATATAGTTAATAAGGCAGATGGAAAACTAGCTACTCAAAAAAAAATAAAAGGTTTATTTGGTTTATTATATGATTATGGTATGGCAAATGATATAGTTATTAAAAAATATTCAGATTATATAATTTTAGGGGAACAAAAAGAAAAAATAATAAGAATTACATTTAGTGAAGAAGAAATCGATCTGTTATGGGAAAATGTAAATTTGATACCATTTATTGATACCGTTTTAATTTTGATATATACAGGTATGCGACCTAGCGAACTTTTAAAAATGAAAAAAGATAATGTATTTTTAAATGATAATTACATGATTGGTGGTTCCAAAACAGAAGCAGGCATAAATAGAATTATCCCCATTCACAAAAGAATAAAACCTTTAATTGAAAAATGGTATAATAACTCTAAATCTAAATATTTAATTTACAATAATGCAAATAACAGAATATGTTATCAAAACTATATTGGCAGAAATTGGGCAAACATAATTGAAACACTTAATTTAAAACATAATCCATATGATTGTAGACATACATTTGCAACTAGAATGGATGATGCAGGAGCGAATAAATTATGTATTAAACTAATAATGGGACATAGTATAAATGATGTCACTGATAAAGTTTATACACATAAAAAAATAGAGCAATTAATAGAAGCTGTAAATCTTCTAAAATAATTGCTATTTTTATGTATGATTTTGTGTCTTACCTGTGTCTTACTTGTGTCTTACGAACTAATCCCAATGAGATTTAACTGATATCTTATCATAAGAAAAGCCTTTAAATATAAAGATTTAAAGACTTTAAAATTTTATTCATCTTCATCATAGAAGAAATCATCAAAGAATTGATCATCGGTTACAAATCCCATTGGAACTTTTTGTTCTACTATATTTTGTGATTCTATGTCCCCTATAATTTTATTAGTTGGAATGTTTAGTTCTGTCATATTTTCCACAGGAGTTGTTGATGATGATTCTTCATTTACCATCTTTTCCACTGGATTTGTTAATTTATTATCAGAAATCACTGGTTGTGGTTCTATTATAGGCTTTTTTATTATACTTTCTAAAGGATTTGTTGTTTTTTCCACAGGAGTTGTTTTTAATTTTGGTTCATTTTCTATTTTATTTCCAAATATTTGTGGAATTTTTGGTGTAGTCTCTACTGGAGATAGGCTTTCGCCTGTTTCTGATTTTGCAATTGTAGGCGCTATTTCTTTTTGTACTAGCTCTTCCATTTTATTCACTGGTGGTAATGGTGGAGGTGTTGTTTCATTTGTTGTTTGTCCTTTCTCTTTGGCTTCTTTTTCTCGTCTTTCCTCTTCTTCTAACTCGGCTATTTTGGCATCAATTCGTTTTACTAAATCGTCTACATCTAAGCCACCTGATTTTGGAGCTGGTGCAGGTGGTATTCCAGGTGTTGGTTTTGGAGGCATAAATGGATTCAATCCACCTGGTGCTCCTTTTGGTGCTCCTGTTCCTCCTAACATCTGATTGATTTTTTCTTCTTTCTTCTTTTCTACATATCCTTTGATGTCAAATGTCTGAACTGGTATTTTTTCACGTTGTGGATAGGTGGCTTTAGGATAATGATCTCCCCAATCCATTTCAAAATTCGGAGTTAATTTTGTTTTAAATGGCATCATACGAATGCGTAGTACAATTGTTTCCCATTGTTTTAAACGTTGTAAGTCACTTACTGTTACAAGTGGAGTTGAATTTGTTTTTTCTTTTTCTTTCGATTTTACTTCTCCACACATTTTACTAATTTCTTCTAGGGCACTTAATTCAGTACTGATTAAATACACAATGTTTCCACAGTTTCCTTTAATTGTTTCTCCATTTTCTTTTCCATATACTTCATAAAGTTGGGCAAAGTTTTGGATGATGAAGTTAAATCTCATATTTCTACTTCTTGCTGCAGTTACCATTGTTGTGACATCTTTTAATGGTGGCATATTGGCAAATTCATCTAGAATAAAGTTGGTTCTAAATGGTAATTTTCCACCACTTTCTTGTGCTACTGAAATTAAAGTTTCATAGCATTGTTTTAGGAAAATGGTTACTAATGAATGATAAGTTTTCTTTTCATCTTGAATAACAATAAATACTGCTGTTTTATTTTTTCCGATGTCTCTCATGTCAAAATCACTATGTGAAAGCATTTCTGATAGGTTTTCACGTGATGAAAATAGTTTTATTTTCTGTTTGAAAACGGATAAAATACTTCCTTTTGTTTCGTTTGGTGCCATCAAAGTACTAGAGGCATTAATATATGCTGGTCCTGCTGGGTCTTTATAACTGAAATATTCCTTTACATATGTGGTTGCTCCAAATTTTTCTTCTCCTAGTGTGGTCATTAAGTTGATACTGTTTAGGTTGATTTGATCTTCTGTTGCATCATCAAATAAAGCGAGAGCAAGTCCTGAGAAGTAGTCAGCTGATGTTTTTTCCCAGAATGGATCTTGTGATTTTGAATTTTCATCATATAGTATGTTAAGGGCTAAATCTTCTAGTAATTCTGTTGCTTTATCTGAGTTTCCATTTTTATACAAACTATATGGAAGCGATAATGGGTTCCATGCGTTTCCTTGTTGTGGGTCACGGAAGTTTAATAGCACGATATTATATCCTTTGGCTTTTAACATTTCTGCTGTTTCTTCATAGATTTCACCTTTTGGGTCAGTGACAATCATGGATTCTCCTTTTTTGGATAGAAGATGTACCATTGGAAGTACTGTTGTTTGTGTTTTTCCGGCTCCTGTTGAACCAATGATTAGGTTATGATATTCGCTATTATCTACCCATACTCCTTTTGGTGACATGATAATTGGTAATCCTGCTGCTTCTGTTTCTTTTGCTAATGGATCAATTAATTTTAGTTCTTTTTTCATTTCTTTTTCAGTTGCCCATCTTGCATATCCTTTTTCTTTTTTTGATTCTGCTTTTAATCCAAATCCTTTTTCACGATCAAAGAAATAAGAGGATACACTTGTAAATATGGCTACTAGTGATCCTGCAAAGAAGAGTAGGGTGGCTGCTAAGTAGTCTGGTCCAAATGCTGGAAAAGGGTTTAAACCATGTAATGTTGCTGTATCCGCAAAAGAAGAGATATTTAATACTGCAATTGCTACAAAGTATAGTAATACAATACAAAATATTACAAATATTAGTATATCTTTTGGTTCTGCTCTAAATTTCATTTTCATGATTCTTCATCTCCTCTTTTTTGAATATCACAATCTTTTATGGAATGGTATGTGTTTTGATCATATTCAAATAGTGTATGACAGGTTCCTATTTGATCAAAGTAGATTTTTTCAAATATTAGTTCATATTTTTTATCGTTGTTAACATCAATGATTTCTTTTATATTTAATGATGCAATATTATACATGTCTTCAGAAATATCATTGATTAATATTTCTTTTTTCCCATTTTCTTTGATATAGGCAATTGAGAAATATGTTTCTTGATCTTCTGTTCCTAATGTATTTGAAATGATATAAATGGTTTCTTTTTTTCCATCATTGTTTAGATCAAGTTCTATTTTATTTTGTTTTGTATATACTGGATCAAATTGGATATCTTGTTCTTTTAGTAGTTCTTTTGCTTCTACGATTTCTGAATCAGACATTTTTTTGATTTTAAAGTCTAGTACTTCAATGTTCATGTTTCCACGGTAAGCAAAAAAGTGATCTGGCAATGTTAATGATTGATTTTCTTGATCAAAGGCATACCATTTTTCAAAGTTATATTGTAATATTCCATCATACAGAAATTTATGTTCTCCATATACTTTATAAGATTTTCCTAGCATGTTGTCTGGATTTGTTTCTTCATTTTTCCAATATCCATTTTCATAATGCCAGTAAGTATATGGATCCATTAGTACATCTACATAATACCATTTATTTTTGACTTGGTCTACTCCAAATAGCGCTATCATGATAATAAAATAAATGGCAAGTATTGATATCACAATGAGTATTTTCTTTTTATTGCTCATTTTATCCCTCTAATCTGTTTTTTTATAGTATCCAAATTGTACGGTCCCTCCTGGTTTATATCTGCTCCAAACGGTTGTGGCATCACTTGCTGGATCAGACATTAAGATGTCAGTATCGGTTACGCCTAATACTGCTACCCAGTGTTGCCCTGGTTCTTCTGTACCATCTTTCTTTACTTGAAGAGCAAGATAGTATCCTTGATTCAAATAGTTTTTTATAATTGCAATCTTATTCGCTTTAGATCCTATTACAGGTACTTTTCCCATATATTGAAAATTTGGTGTCATTCCTGAAGTTTTTGGTGAAGTCCAAATCCAGTTGTTACCATTAAAACCACCATGTTGTTTTAAGTAAGTTACCATAGTCCCTGGATTAAAGTTATCAATGGTAACATTGGTTCCTGAATAAGCAATTAATTTCGCTACTGATGTGGCAAGACATCCCACTTGGTGAATGGTTTTTGTTCCAATTTTAATACTTCCCCATTCTTTATCCATTTGTCTCCAACTAATAAAATCTCCTGATACTCCTGTACTACAATCATTATAAGTGGATTTGGTTCCATTTCCTTTGATCTCCCACATTCCACTATTAATTTTGTTTAAGACTTCTGCTTGAATAATAGAGGTACTATGTTCTCCTGTTGCTGATCTTCTGGCTGGGTCTAATACATGGATTTTTCCATCTGCTGTCACTGATGATAATACGATAAAATGACCACTTTGGGTTGCGAATAAACCACTTCCTCGAACAGATACAATAATGTTGCTTCCGCTTTTTAAAATTCTTAAGACATCGTTAATATGTCTTTCACTTGCTGGTATTGCTCTTGTTTGTATATTAAATGTAGATTGTGTTAATGGATCCAATAAAAAGGCGTTGTTGGTTCCTAGTCCTGGTACCCTATATTTTTTTGAACCATTTGTGTCACTACAAATATATTCTGCCATTTCTTTTGGTGTTGTCACTCTTCCTGTTAAGTTTTGAACTACCATAGAGAAGGCGGTTGGTAAACAACCTGAAGATTTTACAGTTGATCCATTCTCACAGTAAGGAACTGCTGCATAGTCAGTCTGGTTATAATAGGCTTGATTTCCTGTATTTGCAATTTCTCCTGTTGTTCCAGTACTTCCGCTACAAGAGGATTCTAGTTTTAATGAAGAATCATTATAGGAAGAAACCAATGCTTGATAGGCATCTTTTCCTGCATTTGCTGATGCTGTCCATTGATTTTGTCTTGTGCTTGTATACGCAGCTCCAAATATATTTCCATCTTTTTTTAAGACTTGTCCTGTTGTTTCACTTACTGCTCTTCTAATATCTGAGTCTGCATCAATTGGTGGTTTTGAGTGGCCTGATTTTGTATGGGAACCTGAATAAACAGTTAGTGAGTTCCATGAACAGCCTCTGTCAGGATCACAGTATACTTGATCTTCTACGCAATTTCTGATCGGTAAAATCCATTGGCCATTCCTTTGGTATATTTGAAGGTATTTGGTACCCATATTAGCACCACGGGTTAAAGAATAACTTCTAGCTGCAATTGCCTGCGCTTTTAATGATTCAAATGGGGCAGCTCCATTTTCGGCATATGTAACCCCAGTAATGTATTTTTCAAAGTCTACTAGTTCTTCTCCTGGAATTGGTTGTCCTCTTACTCCATCTCCACATTGTAATAATTGCACTTTAATGTTACTTATTGTTTGAGTTTCTCCACCTTTTACTTTTGTTTCATAACTACAATTTCCGTTGGCAACTACACAGACATTTTTATTTAGTCCTTGTACTAAATATTCATATCCATCTTTAAACAAATAAATATCTTTTTTCATAGACTTTCGTTTACTTAAGTATTCTTCGTGTTTTTCACTTAAGTCTTTGACTGGTTTGGGTAATTGTGTTCTATATTCATTGGGTAAAAAGTTTGCTATTAGATAAGTAACATATGTTGAAGGTACTTGTTCTGCTTCTTCTTTGGTTCTGTATTTTGGATAAGGATTTTGATCGAATTCCATAGTATATTGCTTGTCTTTTTCATCGATATCCAAACTCCATTCATACCATTCACGAGTACTCCATCCTGTAAAGTTTCCTTCTTCATCATGTTGGGCAGTACAAGTTCCATTTACAGATCGTTTTACCATATGTTTGGCGAGCA
>CANAXT010000025.1 GCA_947365915.1 uncultured Mycoplasmatota bacterium | reverse complement strand
CTAAGAAGTCTTTGCTATTTACTTCCATATTGATTCCCCCCTATCTATTTTTTTTACATATTTTTTTTGGAATTTTTCTAGATTATGTAAGGCTTCTTTTGGATCTTCCATATAATCAGCCCAATCTTTTATGTGTCTTGTGTTTCTAAGAAGTGACATTGATCTTTCCAGTCTTTCTTGAATTGCTTGTGGTTTTACTCCCCATATTCTTGCTATTTTTGATTGTGAAGGGATTGGTTGTCCATTTTTCAATCCAAAGTATTGTTCTAATGTTTGAATCTGTATTTGTGATAAATGAGCTCGTTCAAATAATGGGTATAAGTTGCTTTCAAAGTCCATTTGTTTGATACAGTTATCTATTTGTGTATCATCTACGTCGGTTTCTTCTAAATAGACTGAATTTTGTTCAAAATATTGAAAGAGTTTTATTTCGTCTAATGATAAATTCAGTTCTTTGGCAATCACTTCTAATGATACAGGTTCTCTGTCTTCCCATTTTTCTTTTAATCTCCTATATTTTAAATACATTAAATATTGTGTTTCTGAGAGTTGTCCCAAGTATTCATTTTTTCTTAGATATCTTTTTATACTTCTTTTGATGCAGAATGATGCATAATAGGAAAAGGTTGTTTCTTTTTTTGGGTCATAATATTCGCTTGCATTTATTAGTCCTATGTTTGCTTCTTGAATTCGGTCTTCTAAGGGAGTAATTCCATATTGATATTCTCTGGCTAGAAAAAGTGGAAGTTTCAAGTGTTTTTCTAGAAATTCATTTTTTGCTTTTTGGTTTCCGTTTTGGGCTTTTTTTAAAAGTAATTCATCATCTTCTTCCGTTAAGCTTAAGTGATCCATATCAGATAAATATGCTTCTAAGCTTGTCCTGTTTTTTTCTTCTTTTGGACTTGTATATTCAATTTCATATAGTTCACAGTAAGCAATTAGAAATGTAATGTATACTTCTGAATAGCTAATTGCTTCAAAGTCACCACATTCTATTTTTTCTTGGTTTTGATCTATAATAGTTTCTAATGTTGTTCGTAGCCATTCACTAGATTCTATTATTTCAGCACAAATTGTCACATTCACTGGATATTTTCCTTGATTATAAAATTGAATAAATTCTTCAAATGTGTCAAAGTTTTCTACACATATTTTCATTGCTTCAATGGTTCTTTCTTGCTGTTTTCTTTGTTTTTGATATATTCTAGGAATAGATCTATCTAATCGCTTTTTATATTGTCCATTGCTTCCTTGATATATACGAATGTTTGTTTTAATTTCTTGTTCTAAAGTTTCAAAAAAGACTTCTTTAGAAGAAGTTAAGAAAAAATGTTGTTCGTATAATTGATCAAATATAGTATCCTGTTTTTCATTCATAAGTTCTTCCCCTTTTTATTTTTTGATATATTCTTTTGGTCGTTCCATTGGTATTGTATATCTTTTCGTTGAAGTTCTATAGTATTCTCTATAGTATTCTAGATTTTTCATTGCTTCTTCTGGATTATCCATGTATACACTCATTGCGTCTATTCCTGGTGCTTGTCTCAATTTTTTGATAATTGTTGCTTTTATTTGATGCACTCTTCTTCTTGTTATATTGTATTGTCTTCCAATTTCAGCGCCGTCTCTTGGTCTAGTTTCTCCTAGCCCAAACAGCATAACTGCGATTTCTTGTTCTCTTTCTTTTAATATTGAAAGTAAGTTTATTATTTCATCTTTCATGAATTGCTCTAGTAGGCCTTCTTCTAAATATCCAGTACTTGGTTCAATTAGGTATTCTTCTTCTTTTTCGTTTTGTGATTTTGGTGCATGTAAGCTCATAGCGTCTTGTTTTATTTGCATCAAGAAGTCACATTCTTCTTCTGTTATTTTTAATGAATATGCTAGTTCTTGTAAGTTAGGATTTCGATATAATCTTCCTGATAACATGGTTTCCATTGTTTTTAGTTTTTGAATCATTTTATATGTTTCAGCAGAAACTTTGATAATTCTAGAAGATGTTTCATACGCCATTTGTATTTGCCGATCTATTTTGGGTACTGCATAAGTTGAAAGCCTTGTTCCTACTTCTGGGTTAAAGCTTTCTATTGCTTTTAATAATCCTATATTCCCCTCTTGAATGAGATCTTCTATTGGTATCCCATGAACAGCATATCTTTTTGCTCTACTAACAACGAGTGGTAAATTATGTTCTAATAAAATTTGTTTGGCATTTGCATCACCAAGACTTGCTTTTATTGTAAGTTCTTGTTCTTGCCCTTTGGTTAATAGTGGTCCGCATGCCTTTATATCTCTTAAGTAAATAGATAAACTATCCATTTCATTTTTTTCCATAGTATTTCCCCGCTTTTTCTTTTATGAAAATATAAATTTTGTTGGTTACAATAGTATAGCAGATTTTTTGATTTTTGCAAGAAAAATCGTGTATTTTATGTCAAAAAAAGACCAAAACAGTATGTTTTAGTTCTAATTTTTTATTTTCACTTTTTGTTTTGCCTTCAATTCTGCAATTATTTCTAATCGTTCTTCTTCTCCGTGAGTCCATAATGTATCAAATGTGGCTCCAAATTCTTTTCCTAAGAAGTAAGCAAAGTCTCTTACTTCTTCTAGGTGTTCTATTCCTACAGCTGATAATCCTATAATGGTTGCACTTTTTTCAGCTACATTTAATTGTTCTAAACTTTCTTTTGTATAATTTCTATTAATTACATCTTCTAATGTAATTACTTGTTGTTTACAAAATGCTACAAATTCTTTTGTGATTTCTTCTCCGACTAATGCTCGTAACATCTCTGGATTTTTTGTAGCATATAACATTTTTGATGCCATTTCCCATTTTCTTGGATCCGCATTTGGCTTTTCTCCATCATATTTGCTTCTTAATGTAGTTCCGTTTTTATAGGCGATATAGCAGTATATTGCTGGGTGAATGTTATTTTCACTTGCCCATTTTAACCATGATTCGGTTGTTGTTTTAATATAAACATGGGCGAACCTATTAAATAGTGGTTCTGCTAACTTGTTCGCTGCTAGAGAATCCTTCATTTCATTTCCTGCAGCTACAATTCTTGCGTTTTCTGGTAATTTCCAAGTCCCATTTACTTCTTTATCTAGTACGATATTAAAAGCACTTCCTTGAATGCTTGGTAAAGCATTTGTGATCTCATCAAAAAATAAGATATGTAAGCGATCTGGCTCTGTTTCGCATTTGGTTCTTAGTTTTTTTAACCATGTTGGTTCTATGTCAATCATTTCTCCTGTTTCTGCGTTATAGACACTTTTTCCATTTAAACTTTCTGGTGTCGCATTTCTCAAATACACAATCTCACATGTTGGATCAATTTGCTTGACTCTAGCACTTTTTCCCTCTGATGAGGGTCCGTGTAAGAATACTGGTACATTACTTTCTATTGCACCTTTAATAATTTCTTCTTCACTCACTTGTCCAAAATCAAATCCATAAGGATTTTTTATTTTTTGAGGTTTTGGTTTTTGTGACAAATTCAAAGATGCTGTTTGAAATAAATCTTTTGACATATGTTCATCGAGATACATTTTCATTTCAGTTGTATCAAAATCTCCGTTATATTTAGACTCCCGCTCAAGAAATCGAATTCCTGATAGCAGTCCTTTTTTAGAAATTAGTAATCCTGTTCTATCATCAATTAACCATTTAACTGGTTGGACTTCAATCCAAACATAATCTCCATTTTTATATTTTTCTTCATTGGATAATTGAAATTCATTTCCACCATAGCAAGAATTGGCTTGAACTCGAATATACTTTTTTCCTGCATATTCATATTCATCATAGGTAATTCCTAAAAAACCATTACTATAATCATCATACTTTCTAGAATCAAATGTATAATTTCTTCCTGTTTTGCAAAGATTTCCAGATATATATTCCGATCCTAATTGCTGTTGCATATTTTTTTCTACTGCATTCTGAGGATATTCTCCATATTCTACTTCTTCTGTCTCGTTATATCCTCTCACTCTGTTTGGTACAATTAATGAAAAAATGTTAGAAGATTGTAAAACTGGACGAATAACACCAGCGCGATAGCAGATAAATTTGATGTTCTTATCTCCAGTACATGAGACATCGAGGACATCTCCATATCTATCATCTGATCGAGTCCATTGCCAACCAACTCTTCCAGATAAACTATTATCCTCTTTGATATTTCGGGTAGTATCTTCACACACATAAGCACCTGTTAATATTGCTAGATCTGTTATGGCCGCTTTTGATCCATACTTTTTTATCACTTCTAACTGGGCTTCTTGATCATTTCCCCATATTTGTCCTTCAGACATTAATGTTAATTGTTGTTCAAACATTATCATCACCGGCTATTACTATATCATAAATTGTTTAAAAGTCAATTCATTTTACTAGGTTTTTAAAAAAATCACTATACTTTTTATATAGCAATTCTATATTCTTTTTGTTTTGCTTTCAGTTCTGCAATTATTTCTAATCGTTCTTCTTCTCTGTGAGTCCATAATGTATCAAATGTAGCCCCAAATTCTTTTCCTAAGAAGTAAGCGAAGTCTCTTACTTCTTCTAGGTGTTCTATTCCTACAGCTGATAATCCTATAATGGTTGCACTTTTTTCAGCTACATTTAATTGTTCTAAACTTTCTTTTGTATAATTTCTATTAATTACATCTTCTAATGTAATTACTTGTTGTTTACAAAATGCTACAAATTCTTTTGTGATTTCTTCTCCGACTAATGCTCGTAACATCTCTGGATTTTTTGTAGCATATAACATTTTTGATGCCATTTCCCATTTTCTTGGATCCGCATTTGGCTTTTCTCCATCATATTTGCTTCTTAATGTAGTTCCGTTTTTATAGGCGATATAGCAGTATATTGCTGGGTGAATGTTATTTTCACTTGCCCATTTTAACCATGATTCGGTTGTTGTTTTAATATAAACATGGGCGAACCTATTAAATAGTGGTTCTGCTAACTTGTTCGCTGCTAGAGAATCCTTCATTTCATTTCCTGCAGCTACAATTCTTGCGTTTTCTGGTAATTTCCAAGTCCCATTTACTTCTTTATCTAGTACGATATTAAAAGCACTTCCTTGAATGCTTGGTAAAGCATTTGTGATCTCATCAAAAAATAAGATATGTAAGCGATCTGGCTCTGTTTCGCATTTGGTTCTTAGTTTTTTTAACCATGTTGGTTCTATGTCAATCATTTCTCCTGTTTCTGCGTTATAGACACTTTTTCCATTTAAACTTTCTGGTGTCGCATTTCTCAAATACACAATCTCACATGTTGGATCAATTTGCTTGACTCTAGCACTTTTTCCCTCTGATGAGGGTCCGTGTAAGAATACTGGTACATTACTTTCTATTGCACCTTTAATAATTTCTTCTTCACTCACTTGTCCAAAATCAAATCCATAAGGATTTTTTATTTTTTGAGGTTTTGGTTTTTGTGACAAATTCAAAGATGCTGTTTGAAATAAATCTTTTGACATATGTTCATCGAGATACATTTTCATTTCAGTTGTATCAAAATCTCCGTTATATTTAGACTCCCGCTCAAGAAATCGAATTCCTGATAGCAGTCCTTTTTTAGAAATTAGTAATCCTGTTCTATCATCAATTAACCATTTAACTGGTTGGACTTCAATCCAAACATAATCTCCATTTTTATATTTTTCTTCATTGGATAATTGAAATTCATTTCCACCATAGCAAGAATTGGCTTGAACTCGAATATACTTTTTTCCTGCATATTCATATTCATCATAGGTAATTCCTAAAAAACCATTACTATAATCATCATACTTTCTAGAATCAAATGTATAATTTCTTCCTGTTTTGCAAAGATTTCCAGATATATATTCCGATCCTAATTGCTGTTGCATATTTTTTTCTACTGCATTCTGAGGATATTCTCCATATTCTACTTCTTCTGTCTCGTTATATCCTCTCACTCTGTTTGGTACAATTAATGAAAAAATGTTAGAAGATTGTAAAACTGGACGAATAACACCAGCGCGATAGCAGATAAATTTGATGTTCTTATCTCCAGTACATGAGACATCGAGGACATCTCCATATCTATCATCTGATCGAGTCCATTGCCAACCAACTCTTCCAGATAAACTATTATCCTCTTTGATATTTCGGGTAGTATCTTCACACACATAAGCACCTGTTAATATTGCTAGATCTGTTATGGCCGCTTTTGATCCATACTTTTTTATCACTTCTAACTGGGCTTCTTGATCATTTCCCCATATTTGTCCTTCAGACATTAATGTTAATTGTTGTTCAAACATTATCATCACCGGCTATTACTATATCATAAATTGTTTAAAAGTCAATTCATTTTACTAGGTTTTTAAAAAAATCACTATACTTTTTATATAGCAATTCTATATTCTTTTTGTTTTGCTTTCAGTTCTGCAATTATTTCTAATCGTTCTTCTTCTCTGTGAGTCCATAATGTATCAAATGTAGCCCCAAATTCTTTTCCTAAGAAGTAAGCGAAGTCTCTTACTTCTTCTAGGTGTTCTATTCCTACAGCTGATAATCCTATAATGGTTGCACTTTTTTCAGCTACATTTAATTGTTCTAAACTTTCTTTTGTATAATTTCTATTAATTACATCTTCTAATGTAATTACTTGTTGTTTACAAAATGCTACAAATTCTTTTGTGATTTCTTCTCCGACTAATGCTCGTAACATCTCTGGATTTTTTGTAGCATATAACATTTTTGATGCCATTTCCCATTTTCTTGGATCCGCATTTGGCTTTTCTCCATCATATTTGCTTCTTAATGTAGTTCCGTTTTTATAGGCGATATAGCAGTATATTGCTGGGTGAATGTTATTTTCACTTGCCCATTTTAACCATGATTCGGTTGTTGTTTTAATATAAACATGGGCGAACCTATTAAATAGTGGTTCTGCTAACTTGTTCGCTGCTAGAGAATCCTTCATTTCATTTCCTGCAGCTACAATTCTTGCGTTTTCTGGTAATTTCCAAGTCCCATTTACTTCTTTATCTAGTACGATATTAAAAGCACTTCCTTGAATGCTTGGTAAAGCATTTGTGATCTCATCAAAAAATAAGATATGTAAGCGATCTGGCTCTGTTTCGCATTTGGTTCTTAGTTTTTTTAACCATGTTGGTTCTATGTCAATCATTTCTCCTGTTTCTGCGTTATAGACACTTTTTCCATTTAAACTTTCTGGTGTCGCATTTCTCAAATACACAATCTCACATGTTGGATCAATTTGCTTGACTCTAGCACTTTTTCCCTCTGATGAGGGTCCGTGTAAGAATACTGGTACATTACTTTCTATTGCACCTTTAATAATTTCTTCTTCACTCACTTGTCCAAAATCAAATCCATAAGGATTTTTTATTTTTTGAGGTTTTGGTTTTTGTGACAAATTCAAAGATGCTGTTTGAAATAAATCTTTTGACATATGTTCATCGAGATACATTTTCATTTCAGTTGTATCAAAATCTCCGTTATATTTAGACTCCCGCTCAAGAAATCGAATTCCTGATAGCAGTCCTTTTTTAGAAATTAGTAATCCTGTTCTATCATCAATTAACCATTTAACTGGTTGGACTTCAATCCAAACATAATCTCCATTTTTATATTTTTCTTCATTGGATAATTGAAATTCATTTCCACCATAGCAAGAATTGGCTTGAACTCGAATATACTTTTTTCCTGCATATTCATATTCATCATAGGTAATTCCTAAAAAACCATTACTATAATCATCATACTTTCTAGAATCAAATGTATAATTTCTTCCTGTTTTGCAAAGATTTCCAGATATATATTCCGATCCTAATTGCTGTTGCATATTTTTTTCTACTGCATTCTGAGGATATTCTCCATATTCTACTTCTTCTGTCTCGTTATATCCTCTCACTCTGTTTGGTACAATTAATGAAAAAATGTTAGAAGATTGTAAAACTGGACGAATAACACCAGCGCGATAGCAGATAAATTTGATGTTCTTATCTCCAGTACATGAGACATCGAGGACATCTCCATATCTATCATCTGATCGAGTCCATTGCCAACCAACTCTTCCAGATAAACTATTATCCTCTTTGATATTTCGGGTAGTATCTTCACACACATAAGCACCTGTTAATATTGCTAGATCTGTTATGGCCGCTTTTGATCCATACTTTTTTATCACTTCTAACTGGGCTTCTTGATCATTTCCCCATATTTGTCCTTCAGACATTAATGTTAATTGTTGTTCAAACATTATCATCACCGGCTTATTACTATATCATAAATTGCTTAAAAGTCAATTTATTTTACTTCAGTTTATTTTTGTTTTCATTTAATTCATTTGATTTCTCGCCAAATTGTAATTTTTTCAGTTGTTCATCTGTAATATGAATTACTCTTCCACCACGTGGTTTTATCTTTTTACCACCATACACAATCCAAATTGCATCGATTGTCATTTCTGGCATAGGGGCTTGTCCATCTGTAAAAATAATTTTATTTTCTACCCTTCTTGAAAAAGCTTCTACTGCTACATTAAAGTCTGTTCCTCCTCTACCTTGATAGTCCATTTTTTCTATGTCTTCTTCTGTTCTAATTTCATGAAATCCATAAAATCTTGTATCAAAACAACCAACTTCTACTTTAGAATATTGCACTATGTTTTTACATTCTCTTACAAAGTTTTTTAACAATGCTGTTGAGACTGATTCACTAGTATCTAGTAAAATCTCTGTTTTTGGAACTTGTTGTTCTTCTAAATATGGAGTAACAACTCCATCTTCTATTGTTGCATTTTTATACGACCAATCCACTTCATAATTTATTGTTTCTCTTAATATGTATCTCCAATCAATTAGTGGTTTTGATGCTCCTATGTTTTCTAAGCTTCTTGTTTCTCCATTCGTTTTTGTTCCAGCTTGTAGAGAACTTTCTATAATTTCTCGCTTTAATTCTTCTAAATTTCTTTTTTTAAGTTCACGATTTTTTGAAAAAGATTCACTTTCTCCCAATTTTTCTAATTCTTTTTGTTTTTGTCGTACTACATTTTCTTCTTCATCATTTTGTTTTTGTTCTCCTGAATTTTCTGTTTTTTCTTCCTGCTTTCTTTTTTTTACTGCTTCTGGCCACATACGATGTGTATCATGACCAACATCTTGTTCTTCTTTTTCCTCGGTTTGTTGTTCTTGAGATTGGTGATCTTCTGTATTCTTTTTCGTTTGTTGATTCTTTGCTTGTTCTTCTAGTAATTTTTCATATAATTCTTCGGCATCATAATTTATTGCATCTTCAATGTTTACTCCAGACTGAGGCATTGTTAATTTGTCTTTTTTTAACCATTGATTGATTACTGCATCTGTTGCCATATTCCATATTTTTGGAACTTTTCCATCACTTTTCATGATATGATTAAAAGCGATATGACATACTTCATGCGCAAATACAAAAATCTGTTCTGATTGATCTAGTGTTTCTACATATTTTCGATTATAATATATTGTCTCTCCATCCGTTGCCATAGTATCTATTTCTACTGTTTCTTTATAGTCTACATTGGCAGTGACACTACCAAAAAAAGGATATTTAATCAACATTTTTCGTTTGACTGCTTCAATATCATATTTCATAAGTCACCTTTATATTTGTGCCATTAAAGAATACAATTCTTTATGGATCTTTTTTGTTTCTTTGGCAGTTACAATGATAATACAGTTGGGCGATAATTCAAATGTTGATATTTTTCTATATTTTAATAATTCATAAAATTTTAGTTGTTCCTCTTTATCGATTTTGTCTATTTTATCTATCACTAATAGATTTGGATTCTTGGTAAACCAGTTTGGTGGACAATATTCTAATCCTTCATAATGGCCGTTTAATTCTGTTTTTTCTATTTTGGCATCTAGTATTATTGAAGCTCCAATTTCTTCTCCTGTCATAAAGTCTACCAATATTGGAGCAACATTGGCTTGCATATAAGATAATAATACTTCTTTTTTTTCTTTCATTATTTTTTGACACCTCCTTGTTTATTTTGCAATTTCAGTTCAGCAATCATTTCTAATCTTTCTTCTTCTCCATGAGCCCATAAGGTATCAAATGTGGCTCCAAATTCTTTTCCTAAGAAGTAAGCAAAGTCTCTTACTTCTTCTAGGTGTTCTATTCCTACAGCTGATAATCCTATAATGGTTGCACTTTTTTCAGCTACATTTAATTGTTCTAAACTTTCTTTTGTATAATTTCTATTAATTACATCTTCTAATGTAATTACTTGTTGTTTACAAAATGCTACAAATTCTTTTGTGATTTCTTCTCCGACTAATGCTCGTAACATCTCTGGATTTTTTGTAGCATATAACATTTTTGATGCCATTTCCCATTTTCTTGGATCCGCATTTGGCTTTTCTCCATCATATTTGCTTCTTAATGTAGTTCCGTTTTTATAGGCGATATAGCAGTATATTGCTGGGTGAATGTTATTTTCACTTGCCCATTTTAACCATGATTCGGTTGTTGTTTTAATATAAACATGGGCGAACCTATTAAATAGTGGTTCTGCTAACTTGTTCGCTGCTAGAGAATCCTTCATTTCATTTCCTGCAGCTACAATTCTTGCGTTTTCTGGTAATTTCCAAGTCCCATTTACTTCTTTATCTAGTACGATATTAAAAGCACTTCCTTGAATGCTTGGTAAAGCATTTGTGATCTCATCAAAAAATAAGATATGTAAGCGATCTGGCTCTGTTTCGCATTTGGTTCTTAGTTTTTTTAACCATGTTGGTTCTATGTCAATCATTTCTCCTGTTTCTGCGTTATAGACACTTTTTCCATTTAAACTTTCTGGTGTCGCATTTCTCAAATACACAATCTCACATGTTGGATCAATTTGCTTGACTCTAGCACTTTTTCCCTCTGATGAGGGTCCGTGTAAGAATACTGGTACATTACTTTCTATTGCACCTTTAATAATTTCTTCTTCACTCACTTGTCCAAAATCAAATCCATAAGGATTTTTTATTTTTTGAGGTTTTGGTTTTTGTGACAAATTCAAAGATGCTGTTTGAAATAAATCTTTTGACATATGTTCATCGAGATACATTTTCATTTCAGTTGTATCAAAATCTCCGTTATATTTAGACTCCCGCTCAAGAAATCGAATTCCTGATAGCAGTCCTTTTTTAGAAATTAGTAATCCTGTTCTATCATCAATTAACCATTTAACTGGTTGGACTTCAATCCAAACATAATCTCCATTTTTATATTTTTCTTCATTGGATAATTGAAATTCATTTCCACCATAGCAAGAATTGGCTTGAACTCGAATATACTTTTTTCCTGCATATTCATATTCATCATAGGTAATTCCTAAAAAACCATTACTATAATCATCATACTTTCTAGAATCAAATGTATAATTTCTTCCTGTTTTGCAAAGATTTCCAGATATATATTCCGATCCTAATTGCTGTTGCATATTTTTTTCTACTGCATTCTGAGGATATTCTCCATATTCTACTTCTTCTGTCTCGTTATATCCTCTCACTCTGTTTGGTACAATTAATGAAAAAATGTTAGAAGATTGTAAAACTGGACGAATAACACCAGCGCGATAGCAGATAAATTTGATGTTCTTATCTCCAGTACATGAGACATCGAGGACATCTCCATATCTATCATCTGATCGAGTCCATTGCCAACCAACTCTTCCAGATAAACTATTATCCTCTTTGATATTTCGGGTAGTATCTTCACACACATAAGCACCTGTTAATATTGCTAGATCTGTTATGGCCGCTTTTGATCCATACTTTTTTATCACTTCTAACTGGGCTTCTTGATCATTTCCCCATATTTGTCCTTCAGACATTAATGTTAATTGTTGTTCAAACATAACTCTCACCACCGCTTTATATTATATCATAAAATAGTATAAATGTATTTTATTTAAGACGAATTAGTTCTAATTTGAATATATTTACTCCCACTCTTTTAATTCAGCTTTTAATCTTTTCTCATTTGAATATTTAATATGCGCCTTATAAGCATTTATTCTCATTTTCATATACTCTTCATCAATTATACTTTTTTCCTTTAATTTACATATTGTTTTCATATGTTTTATCATTCTTTTCTTCGAAGAGCGACGAAGCCTTTTTATGATTTTTCCATTACTTGTAAGTATATGTCTAAATCCTAAAAAATCAATTCCATTACACACTCGTCCAATTTGTGTTTTTTTATTTAATTCTATATTCAATTCTTGCTTGCAAACTTCATCAATTCTTAACAAACAATATTGTAAAAATTTTTTATCTCTATGTATTAGTATAAAATCATCCATATATCTTACATACCATTTTACTCTTAGTTCTTCTTTAATGAATCGATCTATTCTATTTAAATAATATAAAGCGAACCATTGACTGGATTGATTCCCTAACGCCAATCCCTTTTTGGCCTTATCTGGTTGTTCTCTAATTATTTTCTCTATAAACCATCTTTCATCATTCGAAAAATTGATTTTTTCTAATAATTTTAATAGTATCTCATGATCTATACTAGGAAAATACTTCTTTATATCACATTTTAAATAATAAATTTTATTGTCATTCTTTTTCATGTATTCTTTTCTTAGAAAAAAGGCTAGACGATTCATTCCGTAATCTGTTCCTTTTGTTTTTCTACAAGCTACATTATCATTGATCAATTTACTTTCTATTTTGGGAATCAAAACTATATCACAAAAGCATCTCAATATTACTCTATCTTTATATGGAAGAGCTTGTATAAGCCTTTCTTTCGGCTCGTATATGGTAAATTCTTTATATTTTCCTACTGTATATTTTCTTGATACTAAACTTTTTTGTAACTTATAAATATTTTCTGATATATTTGTTTCAAAACTAATTACTTCTCGTTTGTGTTGCTTTGATTTTCTACATTTTTGATGCGCTACATATAAATTTTCAAAACTAAATATTTCTTCTAAATTCATTCTATCACCTAAAATTAAAAAAGTGTCCCATATAACCTTCAAAAATAGAAATCCCTATTGTTGTTGGTGTGAACACTCTTATTTTATCCACCGCGCTATTATAGCGGTTAGAAAAGTAGAACGTTCCTTTGCTTTAAAGTTCTGATATATTTTACTTAAAATATATTTCTCTGACCTGTTTTCTAGATTTTATAAATCTCTTCAAAAGCAAATCTGGGCGAATAACACCATTGCGTTCGTATCTATATTTGTTGTTCTTATTTCCATTCCATTAGACGGCGCGGACACGAGGGCCCAACACACCAAGCAGATTGGAACATTATAAACGTTCTACTTAATTAAAAGCCTTTCGACTTAAAATCCATTATTCTAATTTTGTTCTATTTTTCCATCTATTATCATCACTTTTTTTCCAAGCAGCGATTAGATTAATTGCTTCTCCAATTTGAATTGATATTTGTTTGAATTGTCGTGATAATATGCAGCCAGAATTTTCTGCTACCATGGAGATATATCCTAACATTTTTAATTTTATAATCGCATTTTTTTGAAATTCTTCTCTTTCTTTTTTTCGTTCTATACTATCGATTCTTACAAAATTGGCTTGTAATAATAGTTCTAATACCTCTAATGTTAGATTTTGCATCCTATTTACAAAAACTCCCCGAAATTTTGCTGGTGATTTTTCTGTGATTGCAATAATATAAGCCCCGAGTTTTTTTACTATGGTGATTACCATTAATTCACTAGAGTTCATTGGAATTTTTTCAACTCTTTTTAATTCTTTGTCAAACTCAATATTCTCTTTTTCTTTTGATATATCAAATTTTTGATCATTAGCAGTCTTGATCGCTTGTTTTACAAATAGTCTGTCATTAGTGCTATTGATCTTTTCTTGATCAATCTCTATTTTTTTTGGTATTTTTAAGTTATTATTTCTACTTACTTGGAGCACTATTATCACTTTCCCTTTCATTCATTTGAATTGGGGCTATTATATCATAATATTTGCATATTTCAAAGCATATTTGTTTTCATTGGTTTTACTTTCCTTTAGTATATTGTAGAATCATGAAAAGTTTAGATTTTATATTTTTTTTGATATCCACTGTTTCCTATTTTATATTTCCTAATTTGGCCTTTTATCTGTTTTCTAGTTTCTTCTGAAAAGTAATTGGATTCTAATATGGCTTGATCTATGAATATTGTTTCATCATGCCCGAAAATACACAGCATTTGAATCAAATTTTCTATTGGATGGGTTTCTTCTGTGAGTGGTATATTATCTTTTAAAATACATTCTAATTCTGATATAAAAGTTTGATGATCTACTTTGATTTCCATAAAGCAAATGCTTAAATCTTCAGGAGAAAGTCTTAAAAAGTTTGCATAATTTTCCCACTTTTCATCTCCACTATAAAAGGATAATAATGTATATACTTGTTTCATTGTGATTTGTTTTGTCATTGCATATTCTTCTAATGGTTTATTTTTGGCAATATGTATTAATAACGGAATTAAATGATTTAAAATGGAATTTTCTTCATTTTCGTATTGCCATGTTAAACAGATTCGAAGAATTGGTATGGCATTTTTATAAAAATAATCTTCCAATATGTGTCTTAATCTTTGATCATGCTTTAACATTTGTTTGGGTTTTCTTTCATGGTATAAATAATAAGCTTGTATTGGATCAATATTTAGGGTTCGCTCTTTCATATCTTTAAAGTCTGTTGTTTCTCCTGTTTTTGGATCCATAAATATGATGTGTTCTTTTTCGGTACTTTTATAAATATTGATTTTGGTTTTGGCAGACATTAGATTTGGATTTTCTTTTGTTTCTTTTTCCCATGTTTTTTGATCTACTTGTTCTATATCAAATGGAATTTTCATTCTATATTCAGAAGACAAAAATAATCTTGCATATTTTTCGAGGTTTTCATTTTCTATTAATTGAGAAAGCATGACAATGCGGTGCATATCATCATCACTATAATGAAAGTATTGTTCTAAATCGATCATTGCTTGCTTTTCTTTAATCTCTTTTAAAAAACTTTGAAACTCTCCGACTGGCTCTAATAATGGTCTTAAAAAGGCCTTAGTATTTTGCTTTTGTAATAAATATACCCCATATTGATGTAATAACATATCATCTAGCAATCGCTCTAATCCATTATAAATATGTATATAATTATAAGCACGCTTTTTTAAAAAGAATTCAACATCATAGAAACATGCTGGATGATAGTATACTTTTCCATTTCTTAGAATGATGTGCTCAAAAATGTGATAGATGGAATCAATCAGTTTTTCTAATTGTTCTTCTGTATTTTCTGGATATAATTTTGAATTAGATAACCAAGTATCTATGATTAAAAATGAGGCTCTATCTAAATCAAAGACTCCTTCTACTAATTCTTGTAACCCATACTTGTCCATTTCTTCAAAGTGAACGATATTGTGTGCTAAACCAGGATAAATGTTTTCTAAATGTTGATATAGTTCAGGATCTTCTAAGATGTTTCGGTTTCCGATGTCTTCATGCATTCCTTTATAACCATCTACCATTTGTTCAAATGGATGAGAAAATGGGCCATGTCCATTATCGTGTAACAATAGTTTTAATAGAAAGGCAATTTGGGTTTTAGCGTCTATTTGATATCCGTTTTTTTCTAATATTAATAAAAAATCTACACCTAACATATAAGCAAAACACATATGTTCATATCTTGTATCAATCATTCTTTCACTGGTTTTATAAGAATGCGCTGTTTGGATTTTTTTGCTAGATGATTTCATAGAACGTGTTGTAAGAACATTCATAAATCTTTGTGGCATGTAAATCGCTTTTCTATATACAGTTTTACAATTTGCTGGAAATCCTAACAAATCACCTCCAATTCCTAGTTCTTGAAATAGTTTTTGATAAAATTCTTGATAAATTGTATTTTTATATGGGTTTAAGTTTTCAAATGTGTACTTCTGCATAATCTCACCTAGTGATTTATTATATTATATTTGTATTGATTGTGCAAGGTATTTTTTTGAAAAGCAGTCTTATTTCTAATACTTTTTCTTCGTTTTCTATAGAAAAAAAGAGTGCTACTCTTTTTATTTACATTTATAACCACTTTTTTCTAGTGCTTTTTTTACATCGTCGTATTTGGCTTTCTCATCAGTTCCTAAATCTTTTGCGTTGGCACTACCTTCTACTTTGAAACCATTTTTTGTTTCTTTGATTTTTGCCTCTTTTACTGAGCTATCATTTTTAAATGATTCCATCATTTTTTTCTTTTGTTCTTTTAAACTGTCTGGTAATGTAACATCAACACTTACTTTCATGTGATTTAGTTTATCACCTTTAAATTTCGCTGTTATTGTATTTTTCATTTCTACGCCCATTGTACTTTCCTCTGTTGTACAAGTCAATTCCTTTTGACCACAACCTGTCAATGTAAATAAAACAAGTAGCGATGCTAAAATCCATTTTCCTTTCTTCATTTTTATACCTCCTAACAACAATATATTAACATCATTTCACAAAAATTTCAACTTTTTTTCACTTAATAAGCATAAAAAGTAATTCAATATAATCTGCTGTCAGTTACTAATTTTCACTTGATATCGTTAATATATTTCTGTTATTATCAAAAATCGCAAATTCATTTTTTCCATAAAATGTTTTATGAAGTTCTTTTGCAATTTCTACTTTATCTTTTAATTTTTCATATATCGTTATGATATCATCTACTGTTATAAATAATGTAAATGTTGGTATAATTTCATCTTTTTTTAGTGTTGGATATTCACTAAGTAGATTTTTTTGTTCTTGTATCATTATGGTAATCTTGTCTTTATTTAAAATTGCAAAATTCAAATTTTCTCCTTCCTCTGGAACTGTTAATATTTTTTGAAATTCTAATTTTTCCTCATAAAATATTATTGTTTCTTTTACGTTCTTTACCATCATATTAACGGTTATTGTTTCATACATATTTTCTACCTCCAATATAATTATAGGAAAAAAAATAAAAATTGTATTGTAAAAAACGGACATCTATTTATACTCTTCTATTATTTTCATTGGTGAGATTCCTGTATATTTTTTTATTTCTTTTATGAAGTGTGATTGATCATAAAAGCCACATAAATTAGCGATATCTATTAAATTCATATTCTTTTCTAGTATTAGTGTTAAACATAGGTGTAATCTTAGTATATTCAGTAGTACTTTTGGTGTTACTCCATAATTGGTTTTAAATACTCTATTTAACTGTCTTTCATGATATCCCAGTTTTTTGGCTATTTCTGTTACTCTTTGTTCTTTTGGTTCTAGGTATAGTTCTTCTACAATTTTTATAAATAATTGTTCTTTGTTTGTTTGTTTTTGTAATAAATATTTTTTTAAATATTGTATTCTTTCATTTTGATTTTCTAATTCCAATATTTTATCGATACAAATTTCTTTTTCTATCATTTTAAATTGTATTTGATGATCCATTATGTCATCTGCTTTTATATGGAAAATCGAGTAAAATATGCTTGGTTTCAATCTAGCTCCCATATAGTCTATTTGTTTATCTAATTGAAAGTTTTTGGTTTTTTTGCTGAATCCTGCAAAACAGATTGTTTTATTTGTGAAGTCTATTATAATGTCAATACAGGCATCTGGTAAAATGTTGTTTGAAATTGGTTTTGCTAGGGTTTTCTTTGATTGCATTGTCCAAATGCATAAGCAATTGTTCTCAATTTCTTTGATTTTGTATTCTATGTATTCTATATTTTTTTTAAATTCTTTGTCTAGTAAATATGGTATTTGTTTTGGGTAATACATATGATCACTCTCCTAAGTTGTTATTTACGAAAAAAATACTTTTTTAAAAAAATGAATTGTGAATAGTAAGAAAATTGCTACAGGGATTAAGAGTGAGTAACTTTGATTTGATATGGCATAATAAGTCATGTATCCTAAAAAGCCAAAGAAGTAAATAAATAGATTGATTCGAAATATATATTGAAAAAGGTTTGATATTTTTGGTTTGTTCAATAGTAAAAATAGGTTTTCGTTTAGTATAGCAAATGTTCCTATTATAAAAGGAATGATAAATATTTTCTCCCAAAGTTCGTTCTGAAAGAAAGCCCAAATTAGTGTTATGAGGGCTAGAAAAGATACGATGATGTTTCTAATTGCTATAATATTTTTCATGATCTCCCTGCTTTCTTTTTCAATGAAAAAAAGACTTTTTTAGTCTCTTACTTCTAATTTATGGCGTCCCCGATTGGAATCGAACCAACGACCTATTGCTTAGGAGGCAATCGCTCTATCCTACTGAGCTACGGAGACACAACTAAATTATACTACAAAAAAAAGAAAATAGATAGTATTTTATTTTATGTAGTTTAAAAACAATAGAAAGTATATATTCATGATGTAAGCGAATTTTACTTTGAATTTTTGACAAAATTCTGTACTCGCTACAGCTTTGTCTACAAAACTCACAAGCCAACTTTCTGCGTATTTTGGTAGCGCTAAATTGATAGGAAACATATGGGTTCTAATCATATCAATTTCTTTTTCTGTTAAGTCAAAGTTTTCTGCTGCTTTTTCTACGGCTTTTTTTGGATGAACAAAAGTAGATAAAAAGCGTTCTTTTGTATCTCTATTTTCGTCGCTTAAAAAGAAGTCATGTAGTAATCCACCACGTGCTACTTCTTGATAGTTTAAGTGTAATATTTTCGCGATTTTATAAGAGTAATAAGATACTTTTAAAGAATGATCAAATCTTGTTACTCCATGATGTTCTATTTGTTTAATTTTATTAAATTCTTCATTTATCAAAATATGATATACAATTCCACTATATTCAGTATCAAGTATTGTATTCATGTTATTCACCTCAGACTATTATAGTATATCACATTTTTTTAGTTTTCGTATATTATGAATGCACATTTTCACAAAATATTCAAAAAAAGGTGTAAAGAAAAAGCGATTGATCGCTATTCTAAAAAGGTTGGTGTCATATTGATTGGTTCTATTTGAATAAATGTGTTCCCATCATTGACTGTGATTTCTGTTCCATCTTGATATTGATATTTTGTTTGAGCGCTTCTACTTGCTTTTGACCATGTAATAGGAATGGCATATCCATTAGTAATATAATATCCTGTTCCATTTCCGATATTGTTTAAGGTTTGTCTGCCATAGGAATCTATTGAATAGTTTCTAACTTTTTGAATGATGATATTTTTAGTAGTGTATTGTTGTTTGGTTACTCCATCTAAATGGGCATATCCATTCATGGCTCTTAAATACATTTTGGTTTCTGGGTTATATTGATAACTAGTTGTATGTGTTTGTGAATATGGAATGGTTACTGAATTGGCGATTATGGCTCCTTCTATTTTTTCTAATCCAATTTCTTTTATACTATAATTGAGTAGTAACTCTTTGTTGGTATCTCTTGTATAGCCTCTTGACTTTGCGATTGCAGCTACTTTCTCTATGTTTGTATATGCTGTATGTTCATAAGCTACTCCTAGGGTTCTATCTCTCCAAAAGCCTGCTCCATCATAAATTCCATTGATGTTATTGATTCCTAGTGCTGGAATGTCGGATTGGGCTTGAGGGCTCCATCCAAAGTGAACATAGATGGCATCATTTTCTAAGACATAGTCTAAGAAGTAATGTCTAGAGCTTCTGACTGATCCAATTCGTTCTGTTGTTTGATCTTTAAATAAAGCCATCATACGGGTAATTCCACCTCGCCATAATCCTGGTAGCCTCCGGCAGACCACTCCCGGTATTGGTCAAACCGCTTTTCAATCCAATAAGAGAACTGCTCCAATTTTCCCGCATCTATTTCCTTTTCGACACCAAAAAAAATCTTGGGGGAACCAAATCCACTGGCTGCCAGGATACTTCCGTTAAAATGGGATGCCATTCTTTTAATAAATTCCCAGTCCGTTTCCTCGTACTGTACAATCAGCTCCCCTGTTTCCTTTCCAAAAGACAGCCGGTCAATCAAATCCCCGCCGTCATATTCCGATACGATCTGTTTCACAAGACTTTCATAAGTCATGTGAATATTCTGGAAAGAACGGCTCTTTTTCTCCAAATCCATCCATTTCGTGGCAGAATACAGCACCATCTTAAACGGATGGCTGCTCCCATCCTGAAAAACTGATAGTTCCCCAAGAATACCAACAAAAAGTAAGGTTTTTTTCTCCCCTGCCTCTCCCCCGTCCAGAAAAATCTCCACCTGCTTTTCCCTGTTATTCTCCCGGACAAACTCATCCCCCTTCCCGTCTGCTGCCATTCCTTCCAGAATGCACATGGCATGAGCATTCTTTTCCTGATACATCTCAAAACGAGAAATGCTTTCCACCATTGCTAAATTTGTCTTAAGGATTTTGTTCCCCATCTCTGACATGATT
>CANAXT010000024.1 GCA_947365915.1 uncultured Mycoplasmatota bacterium | reverse complement strand
CTATTAGAATCAGGAACCAAAGAAATCAAAGTAACCGATAACGGAAAAGGAATGGAAAAAGAAGACGCTGTTCTTGCTTTCTCTCGTCATGCCACCAGTAAAATAGTAGATGAAGATGACTTATTTCATATTGAAACATTAGGCTTTCGTGGAGAAGCACTTGCTTCCATTGCCAGTGTGAGTGATATTACTTTAAAAACCTCTACAGGTGAAATTGGAACTATGGTTCACATCAAAGGCGGAAAAATCGTAGAAGTAAACCCAAGTGAATCAAGAAAAGGAACCATTATGTGCGTAAAAGACCTATTTTATAACACCCCAGCCAGATTAAAACATATGAAAAGTCTTTATACAGAGCTCGCAAGTATTACAGAATATATCAATAAACTTGCTTTATCACATCCAGACATCAAATTTATATTGACCAATAACAATACCACTTTACTAAACACCGATGGAAATGGAGACTTGCTTAAAACCATAAAAAGTATCTATGGAATTACAGTTGCTAGAAAAATGATTGCAATCAAAGGAGAAAACGATGACTACATGGTAGAAGGATTTATATCCTTGCCAGAAGTTCATCGAGCGAATCGAAATCATATGGTAACACTAGTCAATGGAAGAGTGGTTAGAAATGTAGAACTAAACCGTATGATCAATGATGCCTACCACTCATTTAAACCAGACAATCGTTATCCCATTACCGTATTAAACATTACCGTAGACCCAAGCATAATTGATGTCAATATCCATCCAACCAAAATGGACATCAAATTTAGCAAACTAGATGACTTATTAAAACTAATTGAAGAATTAATTCAAAACGCACTACACAAAAAAACATTAATCCCAGAAGCAATACCAGAAATCGAAAAACCAAAACCAAATACATTTGTAGAATCGATCAGAAAACCAATCTATCAAGAACAAAAACTAGAATTTGATATTGTAAGTGAACCAGAAGTACTAGAACCAAATCCAGATCTCACAGAAGAAATCACACTAGAACATCCAGAAGAAATTGAAGAAAAAAAGGAACGACTTCCAGACTTATACCCAGTTGGACTAGTTCATGGAACTTATATCATCTGTCAAAATGACTTAGGAATGTACCTAATTGATCAACATGCAGCCAAAGAAAGAGTCAACTATGAAATGTATAAAAAAAAATTAGGAAATCCAAAAGAGGGAAGTACTGCACTACTATTTCCATTTACCATGGAACTATCCAATAACGAATATATCATATTAAAACAAAACTTTGAAATAATGACAAACATGGGGTTTATAATAGAAGAATTTGGAATCAACTCGATCATTATCAAATCCCATCCAACTTGGCTACCAAAAGGTTATGAAGAAGGGGCTACAAGAAAAATCATTGATGTCATTTTAGAAAAAGAAAAAGACTTTACAATTGAAAAATTCAACGAAAAAATAGCCACTATGTTAAGCTGTAAAATGGCCATCAAAGCCAATATGAACATTAGTACTGAAGAAATGGAAGCCCTAATCAAAGATCTAAGACTTTGTGACAACCCATTTAACTGTCCACATGGTAGACCAACCATTATCTTTTACTCCAATTATGATTTAGAAAAACTATTCAAAAGAAGTGGGTTTGAACAAAAGCAATAGTTGACAAGGAACAAGAAGAATGCTAGAATATGATGGAAAATTTTGACACACAAAAGATCAATTTATTTATAATTTAAGGGGAGATTGAAATGAAAGATATCATAAAAAATGAAAAAAGAAATAAGTTAAATCGACCAATCACAGGAGTAATTCAAGAAGATAGAGTATGGGAACAATGGTATGATCAATCTATATTTGAAATGGCTTTGCCTAAAATGAATCAAAGAGACTACTTATTCAAGTGCAATGAAGATTATAAAAATCAGACAATTTTAAACAACCGAAATTTAATGAAATATAGTGTTTCTGAATTTGAAAAATTGGTAGACAAATTTGTAAGATCCTTTATGGTTTTTGGACTAAAAAAAGGAGACGTTATTTGTACTATCGGACTATCCACACCAGAATTAGTAGCCATCAAATATGCAGCATCGACATTAGGAATTATTACATCAAACTTCAATTTTATGGATGGAAAATCAGAAGATGTTCAATCAAATAAACTATATAGTCAAATAAAAACAATCAATCCACAAATGATATTTACCTTAGACATATTAGAAAATCAAGTGGCTGACATTTTAAACTCGAAAGAATTTGACCACATTATGAAAATAGACATGCCACTTACAAGATCAACACCATTTTGGAATCTAGAACGAAGTAAAACACAATTATTAAGACTAAGAAATCATTTAGCAAAAGAAAATATTCACAACTCGTATGCATTAAAAGACTTTTTAGCAGTAGGACAACTAATTACGCCTCCAAAAGAAAGTATTTATGAACCAAACTTACCAAGTGATATTTCCTTTACAAGTGGAACCACAAATCAAAATAAAGCAGTATTACTATCTCATGATGCCAACAATGCACTAGCATTTCAACATCAAGTAGCAGATTTAGGACTAAGACGAGGTGCCAAACATCTAGCCCTTGTTCCTCCTTTTTTAGCGTTTTGGGATGCAGACATTATTCATATGGCCATGTGCATGGGGGTAGAAAACATACTAGAATTAAGCCTAACTTATGAAGACATTCCGAAATACTTAAAAAAATATTTACCTCAGTATGGAATATGGTCTCAATACCTATGGGACTCATTACTTCATGTTCCAGAAAAAGATAGACAAAAAATCGCCCAACATTTAGAAAAAGTAGTAGTAGGTGGAGAACGAAACGAAAGAAATCAAGCAGAAACATTTTACAATATGACTGGAATCATCCAAGAAACAGGATTTGGAGCAACCGAAATTAATACATGTTTTACCTTCACCCATCCAAACTGTAACAAAATAGGAAGTGCTGGAATCCCACTCCCTTATAACAACGTAAAAATTGTTGATTCAAACTTTCAAGATGTTTCCTATCATACACCAGGAAGATTACTAGTAAGCGGTCCAGGACTCATGAATGGCTACTATGGTAGAGAAGACTTAACAAGATCAGTACTAGGAACAGATAGTCAAGGAAGAACTTGGTATGATACAGCCGATTACGCAATCATGGATGATGACGGATGCCTATTTGTTCTAGACAGATACAAAGACCCAATTGTCATTCATGATTCCAAAGGAAATCTAGAATCAGTCAACTTATTAGACATTGTAGAAAAAATAAAAACAAATCAAAACATAAAAATTTGTAAATTAGAAAGTCGTGGAGAATACATGGTACTTTATGTAGTGATTGATGAATTTTGTCCATTGCCAAAAGAAGAAGCCATCTCTAGTGTAAAACAAACGATTATGGAAAACCTTCCAGAAAAATATTGGCCTAATGTCATTAATGTACTAGATTCTCTTCCAAGAACACCAGTCGGAAAAGTAGACTATAAAAAACTACAGGAAACCACTCGAAACTTTTATGAAAGTGTGACCGAATTAACCGAACTAAGAGAAAAATTAAAAATCATTGACCAAACAACCAAAAGAAAAGTAAAAACTTATAAAATATAAGAAGAATGAAGAAACCCATTCTTTTTGTTTTCACTTAAAATACATTCAGATATTGAAGTGAAATATCAATTTACATCTAAAATAATACATGATACAATAATAATAGAATGCAAGGAGATGATAAAAGTGCAAAATGGAATTTTCTTTTCAATCATTAGTTTATTCTATTGCTTACTAATCATATTTATATACTTTTCAAAAAAAAGAATAGGAAGCAAAGAAAATAAAATTTACGGAATATTATTAATTACAACCTTAATAGGACTACTAATCGAAATATTCCCTGCAACCTATGCGATTAGAGCTTTATTAACAGAACATTATGATTGGTCTATTTTAATTTTAAAACTGATTTTAGTATATTTTATCATATGGATTTCTATTTTTACATACTACATCAGTTTAATCTCTTTAAAAAATGAAGAAAAGAAATATCACCAATTTTTACAAAAAGAGAAACTGATTTTAATACTTGCTTCAGTAATAAACATTTTATTTATTTACATATTACCATTAGATGCAACGAACAATCATGGAGCCGCTTGTACATATGGAATGGCTGCCAACTATGTATATCTTTATAGCGCAATATTAATCATTTACTGGTTTATCTTACTATTTAAAAATATGAAAAATATTTTAGACAAAAAGTATTATCCTATTTTTACCTTTATTGGCTTAGGAATAATCGTAATGGCAATTCAATACAAATACCCAGAATTAACTCTAATGATTTCCATGCAAGCATTTGTAGTATGCTTAATGTACTTTACAATTGAAAATCCAGATGTACAAATGTTAAGAGAACTATACAAATCAAAAGAATTAGTAGAAAATTCAAACAATGAAAAATCGATGTTTCTATTTAAAGTAACAAAACGTTTAAAAGAACCATTAAAAGAAATGAATCGTCTTAGTAAAGAAGCTCTAATGGAAGATAACGTAGAAACGATTAAAAATAACTTACAAGAAATTAAATATACCTCTAACGACACACTTGCTTTAGTAAATGATGTCCTAGATATTTCAGAATTAGAAAACCGAAAAATTTCCATTTCAAACCATAAATATCAACCAAGCAATTTATTGAAAAGTCTTGCCAATATTACAAAATCACAACTAAAAGAAAAACCAATAGAACTTCGTTTCAACTATGACCAAACAATTCCAACGAATCTAGTAGGAGATTCTCTTAGAATCAAACAAATCTTAATGACTCTACTTGAAAATGCTGTCAAACATACAAAAGAAGGATTCATAGAATTTAATGTCAATACCATCATCAAACATGAAATCTGTCGACTTGTGATTGTAATCGAAGACTCAGGAAAAGGAATTGGAGTAGATCAATTAAACTGCTTATTTAACAAACCAAAAACAAATAACTTAGAAAATAGAGAAATTGATGATAGTATGAAAAACTTAGCTTTTGTAAAAACACTAATCGATTTAATTGGAGGAACTATCACTGTCAACAGTGAATTAGAAAAAGGAACCAAATTTACAGTCGTAATAGACCAAAAAATACCATTTGAAAAAGAAACAAAAATTACAAAGGCAGTAAAACAATATCAAAACTTATATGTAAATAAAGACCGCATATTAATCGTAACAGCAGACGAAAAAATAAGTAAAAAACTATCGACGATCTTAAAAAAATTTCATCTAGAATATGAAGTTATTTCAACGGGTCAAGAATGCTTACAAAAAATTAGAAGCGAAGAAAAATATAATGTAATTATAATGGATGAAAGCTTACCAAAACTAAGCAGTGTTCACACTTTTGAAAAACTAAAAACCATTCCTAACTATGACATTCCTGTTATTTTAATGATTCAAAATAGGGATATAGAAACTAAAGATACCTATATCAATATCGGATTTAGTGATACAATCAATAAAACAATAAATAAAGAAGAAATAAAACAGATTTTAAAAAAGTATATCTAAAAGATAACAGAAATCTGTTTTTTTCTTCTAACTATTCAGACTATTACACAGAAAAAGGAGAGTAAAGATAATGTCTAAAAAATAAAAATAATCCATTTTTCGTTTTTAATAGAATAAATATTTGATATACTAACAATAGGGTGATTTCACATGGCATTAAAATTTTATGAAAAATACCAAATAATGAATTTAATAGAACATTTAAAAGTAATTTATCCTAATGAATTAGATGATTCAATGATTGAGTCATTAAAAAAGGATATACTAGAAAATGGAGGAGATTTTTCTTCTCTTACAGAAGAAATTAGAAGTCTTTTTGAATATGATACAAATAAGTTACAAATTTTCTTGATAAAACATCATGTGACAATAAAGGGAAATTTAGAAATTTCATTTAAAAAAAAGAAAGAAAACTTTATTAAGAAAATTGGGCCTTTAAATAAAAAAGGAATGAACATAAAAAGAATGATTGTAGGTGCATTAATTCCAATATTGCTAAATGGTTTTATTGTCAATTATAATATTGGAAATCAAATAGGTAGATTTTCAACAGTTGTTCCTACCTCCACTTCTATGGAAGAATTTATAGAACAAAGTGTAAATGAAAATAAAAACTTAGAAGAAGAAGAACGAGAAGTTTTAAAAAAATTTGAGACTTATTTAGCAGAAAATCCTTATATCAATGAGAAAATGATTCATTATAATTTAAAAAATTTAGATATTGTTTATAAAACTAATGCGAATAATCCATATGTGAAGGGAATGTATAGTCCTCGTTCTGACAAAATTTATATTTATAATTCAGAAACACGAAGTGATGAAGAAAATAGAATGGCTTTAGGACATGAATTTTTTCATTCTCTTTCTAGTGTTGGATATGGTTCAGGATTTCAAACAATGTTGAATCAAAAAGGGAAAACTTTAACAGAAGGAATGACACAAATATTGACAGAAGAATATTTATTAGGGAAAGCAAGTGGAGAAACCATTGTGTATCAAGAAGGAACAGCTTTGGTAAAAATTATAGCAGAATTAGTAGGAGCTGATGTACTTCTTTATGGATATTCAAATCAAGACATCAATATTGTTATAGAAAAGTTAGGAGAAATTGATGGTAATATAAATAAAGCTGATACATTAATTAAACTGACAGATAAGTTGAACAAATTGTCAATTTCAAATAGAAAAGCATATAAAGAATGTAAGGAACAAATATATGCTATCTTGCAGGATTATTATCAATTAAAGGTAAAAGAAAATCCAGAAAAAGCGCCAATTTTAACATATCTAATAGAAATTTTTTATGCTCAGAGTGTTAAGGCATTTTATTATGATTTACATAAAGCATATTTTAGTGAAAAATTAAAAGAATTGGAACCTTATCTTATTTGTAAAGGTGGAGAAGAGGGGTTTAAAGTTGTAAGAGAAATTGGCCAATTACTACCTACCATAGATAAACCACTTATTATGTTACAAAATGATATGCCAATTGGTGAATTAGCAAATGGAAAAATGCAAAGATTTACGACCTAATAAATATACCAAATGCAAATGAACTTATTTGTTTACAAGTGGGTACAAAATTTCATCAATAAAGCAATAAATAAAGAAGAAATCAAACAGATTTTAAAAAAGTATGTTTAATAAACATCAGAAATCTGTTTTTTTTCTTTACAGATTTTCAATTTTTGTAAAACAAATAATTGACAAAGAAAACCTTAAAATGTTAAGATAGAAAGCAATGCAATAGAAAAGAGGAAAAGATATGGAAAAAGAAACAATTCTAGAAAGCAGTGAAAAAGCAACCATAAAAAAACCATGGTTAAAATATTATACTGAAGAGGCTATTACATCACCTCTACCAGAAAATACAATTTATGGATATTTATATCAAAACAATAGAAGGAATCAAAATAGAGTGGCACTCAATTATTTTGATCGAAAAATTACATATCAACAATTATTTTATGAAATTGATAAAGTTACATTAGCGTTACTTGTATCAGGAGTAAAAAAAGGAGACATTGTCACAATCGCAATGCCAACAACACCAGAAGCAATTTATTTATTTTATGCATTAAATCGGATTGGAGCAGTATCTAATATGGTAGACCCTAGATCTAGCAAAGCAGAATTAGAGCACTATGCAAACGAAGTAGGAAGCAAATTATTGTTTACAATTGACAAAGCCGCTCCAAAATTTAAAGATGTCATAGCAAATACAACCGTAAAAGAAGTAGTGACAATCTCGCCAGCAGACTCTCTACCACTAGGACTAAAACTAGGATATAAAGCAAAAAACTTTTTTGAATCAACAAGAGAAGAAAGAAAAGAACAAAAAAATAAAGAATTTACAAATTGGCAATTGTTTTATGAAAGACGCTACCAGTATAAAGGTGTATTAATGCATGAAACAACTTATGAAAAAAATAAGCCAGCAGTAATTGTCCATACAGGAGGAACAACAGGAGAACCAAAAGGAGTTATGCTTTCAGACGATAATGTAAATATTGCAGCATTTGATTGTATTCAGGCAGGATATGATTTTAAAACTGAACATAACTGGTTAAACATCATGCCACCATTCATAGCTTATGGAATTGGAAATGGATTACATTTGCCTCTAATTTGTGGAATGGAATTAATTTTAATACCTGAATTTGATCCAAAAGAATTTGATAAATTGATGAATAAATATCACCCTAACCATATGACGGGGGTCCCTTCTCATTATTATAGCTTAATTAGTAGTAAGAAAATGAAAAAATCTGATTTATCTTATGTAATTGCTCCAACAGTAGGAGGAGATGCTATGAATTTAGAATTAGAGCGTCAAGTGAATAAATTTTTATCAGATCACAATTGTTCATATAAAATAGTAAAAGGATATGGCATGACAGAAGTAAATGCAGCCGTTGCAGCATGTGTTTCCAATGAATGTAACAAAATAGGAAGTGTTGGAATTCCATTTCCTCATAGTATTATTGGAATTTTTGATCCAATTACAATGGAAGAGTTAGATTACGGAGAAATAGGAGAAGTTTGTATCCAAACTCCAAATAGAATGCTAGGTTATTATAATAATCCAGAAGAAGAAAAAGAGGTAGTAAGACAACATAAAGATGGAAGTACATGGGTACATAGTGGAGACTTAGGATATATGAATGAAGACGGATTAATATTTATAGAAGGACGAATGAAAAATATGATTGTCCGCCATGATGGATTTAACTTATATCCAAAAAGAATAGAAAACACAATTCTAAAACATCCAGCAGTAAAAACCTGTATGGTAGTAGGAATCGACGACTTAAGTCATATTCAAGGAAAACTACCAAAAGCTTATGTAACCTTGAAAGAAAATTGTCTAATTCCAAACATTGAAGGTGAATTAAAAATCTTATGTGAAAAACTATTACCAGAATATAGTCAACCAGCAGAAATCGAAGTTCGTGATAGTTTGCCACTTACCAAACTGGGAAAACAAGATTATCATGCTTTAGAAATTGAAGCTTTAACACAACAGAAAGACTCTTTATTATTATCAACAAAAAAATTACAGTATACTAATGAAATTTAAGTACTTACAATGCTTTACTTTATAAGTACTTTTTTGCTATAATAATGAAAGAAATGGTAGGTGCATGGTTATGTTGATTGGAATTTCTACAATTTGTTGTAGTTTACTATATAGTATAATGGTGTATATCATTTATACTTCAAAAAAAAGACTAAATAATGTAGAAAACAAAATTTATAATATTTTATTAGCAATTAGTATTTTAGGACTTATATTAGAGTTGGGATGCAATTTCTTTTTATATAATATGAATAAATCTGAAATTTTTACTTTTATGAATAATGTTGTAAACAAGCTTTTTTTGATATATATGTTAACATGGGAATTATTGTTTGCACTTTACACTTTTCTAATTTCTTTTTTTGAAAATAATGCAGTTAAAAAGAAGGAGAATTTAAAAGATAAAGCGTTACTATCAATGATGATTATATATGTGCTATCTTCAATCTTAATATTAATTCTTCCAACTTATTATTTTAATGATGGAAAATATGTTTATTCATATGGAGCATCTGCTGATATGATAATGGTGATAGGTGGAATTTGTATAGCATTTGAAATCTTTTGTCTATGGAAAAATAGAAAAAAGATTAATAAAAAAAAATATATTCCTTTATTTGTACTAATGCTATTAATCATATTTCTAGCGCTATTGCGTCACATCAATCCTGGGATCACGATTATCAATTCAGCATTCGCCTTCATCACAGTACTTATGTATTTTACAATTGAAAACCCAGATGTCCAAATGTTAGGAGAATTATACAAAGCCAAAGAGCATGCAGAAAACTCAAACAACGAAAAATCGATGTTCCTATTTAAAGTAACCCAGAGATTAAGAGAACCATTAAAAGAAATGAATCGATTAAGCAAAGAAGCCCTTATGGAAAGTAATATGGAACAGATCAAAGAAAACTTACAAGAAATCAAATATACTTCAAATGATACACTCGCTTTAGTAAACGATGTATTAGACATATCAGAACTAGAAAACCGAAAAATCTCCATTTCAAACCACAAATACCAACCAATGAACTTATTCAAAAGTCTTGCAAATATCACCAAATCACAACTAAAAGAAAAACCAATAGAACTTCGATTCAACTATGATCAAACCATTCCTACTAGTCTAGTAGGAGACTCTCTTAGAATCAAACAAATACTAATGACACTACTCGAAAACGCAGTCACACATACAAAAACAGGTTTTATAGAATTTAATGTAAACCCAATTATCAAACATGAAATCTGCCGACTTGTAATTGTAATTGAAGACTCCGGAAAAGGAATCGAAGTAGACAAATTAACACATCTATTTGATAAACCACAAACAAATAACTTAGAAAATAGAGTCATTGATGATAGTAGAAAAGACCTAGTCTTTGTAAAAACACTAATCGACTTAATCGGAGGAACCATCACAGTCAATAGTGAATCAGAAAAAGGAACCAAATTTACAGTCGTAATAGACCAAAAAATACCGACCGAAAAAGAAACAAAAGTAACAGCAGCAGTCAAACAATACCAAAACTTATACGTCAACAAAGAACACATATTAATCGTAACAGAAGACGAAAAAATAAACAAAAAACTATCAATAATACTAAAAAAGCTTCAACTAGAATATCATATAGTTGCAACAGGTCAAGAATGTCTACAAAAAATCAGAAACAAAGAAAAATACGACTTAATTATTATAGATGAAAACTTGCCAAAACTGAGTAGTGTACATACCTTTGAAAAATTAAAAACACTAACTGATATTCCAGTTATTTTAATCACAGAACATGAAGACATAGAAACAAAAGACACATATATTAATTTGGGATTTAGTGACACCATCAATAAATCCATTAACAAAGAAGAAATCAAACAGATTTTAAAAAAATATACAGAATAAAAAAATCTGTTTTTTCTTCGCCTAAATAATTGACAAAAAATGATGCAAATGCTAATATATAGCATTGTGAATTTATTAGAAAAGGGGAAATTATATGACAAATCAAACATTTTTTAATTATAGAGAAAAACCTTCCAAGAAAAAACCATGGTTAAAATATTATACAAAAATAGAAGAACTACCATTCGACACAATTTATCGCAACTTATTCAAAAATATAGAAAAAAATCCAGACCAAACCGTATTTCATTACTGTGGTAGAAAAATTACCGCTGGAGAATTAATGGGAAATATCTTAGACGTAGCAAGTGCTCTAATCGTATCTGGAGTAAGAAAAGGAGATGTCGTTACCATTGCACTGCCAGCAATACCAGAACTCACATACTTATTTTACGCATTAAACAGAATTGGAGCAATCGCCAACATAGTAGATCCAAAATCAAAACATGAAGAATTAGAACATTATGTAAATAAAACACAAAGCAAAATGCTCTTCATGATGAATTCAGAAGCAGTAAAACTAAAAGATACCTTAAATAGAAAAATCGTTACCATTTCTTTATCAGATTCATATCCAATGATACGAAAATATGTAAACAAACTAAAAAGCGTATTCACAGCCAAAGAAGGTCCAAAATTTATGAAGTGGAACTCATTTGTAGCAGAAAGCTATCACTACCACAAAATGTTTGAAACATCATTATTTATGCATGAATCATATTATAGAAAAGACCAACCAGCGATCATTGTTCATCCAAAGGAAGGAGCTAAGGTAACCATTTCTAACGATGAAATTAATTCATTAACAGAAGACTATATCAATGCAGGATTTGAATTCAAACCAAACCAACAATGGCTAAACATGATTCCACCATTTCTAGAAAATGGAGTCATCACTGGAATCCATATTCCATTAATGGCAGGAATAGAAGTCATACTGGTACCTGAAGTCGACTCTAACCAATTTGACCAACTATTAATCAAACATAAACCAAATCATACCATAGGAACCATATCACAATACCAAAACTTACTTCAAAGCAAAACAATACAAAACCAAAATCTATCTTTTTGGCAATCGCCAATCGTGAGTGGTGGTACAATGAAAGAAAAATTAGAAAAAGACCTAAACCAATTTTTAAAAAGCCATCAATGTAACGCAAAAATAAAAAAAAGATACGAAATTTCAAACACAACAAGCATAGTAACAACACCATCAGACAAATGTAATGAAATTGGAAGTGTCGGAATTCCGTTAGCTTCTTGTACCATCGGCATCTTTGATCCAAAAACAGGAGAAGAACAAGACTATAGTGAAATAGGAGAAATTTGTATACAAGCCAAAAACTTAGAAAACACACAACAAAACGCTATCAAAAAACATCAAGATGGAACAACTTGGATCCATAGCAAAGACCTAGGCTATATCAATGAAGATGGACTTCTCTTTATAGAACAAGCAGTAGAAACTGGAATCGAATGCCATAATGGATTTTTAGCAGAACCCAAAAAAATCGAAAACACCATTTTAAGACATGTAGCAATCAAATCCTGCATGGTCATAGGAATTGATGACCTCATTCATGGAATTGGCTACTTACCAAAAGCCTATATCACATTAAAATATCGTGAACCAAATATCGAAGGAGAACTAAAAATGTTATGTAGAAAACTATTGCCAGAATATGAACAACCAATAGAATTTGAAATACGTGATCAACTGCCACTTACCAAAGAAGGAAAACACGACTATCGTACCTTACAAAAAGAAGCTTTACAACAACAAAAAAACTCTTTACTCGCAGTAGTAAAACAAATTGGATATCAGAAAAAATTATAAAACGAGACGATTTGTCTCTTTTTTTGTCGAATCAATTAAGACAAAAACTATTCAATCCGACAATTTTATCACACAGAATATTTTAAAATAAACATGGTGATGATATGAAAGTAAAAGTATTTGACGAAGGACATGAAAAAGACTTAGAAAAATCAGTCAACGACTTTTTAAAAGAATGCGAAGGTGAGGTGATAGACATCAAATTCCAAGTTTCCACAAGCGTTTTTGGAGAAGAACAAGTATACTGCTTTTCTGCCATGATCATTTATAAATAAAAAATGTTTAAAAAAGAATTTTATAGAACAGCATAGAATTAGGAAAGGAGTGAAAAAATTTTATGTTTGGAAACTTTACAGAAGAAGCTAGGCAGATCTTAATGAATGCCAAAAGCGAAATGAAAGAATTACGTCATCCCTATGTTGGCAGTGAACACCTATTACTTGCCATATTAAAAGACGACAACGAAATATCAAAAAAACTCAAAACATACAACTTAGACTATGAAACCTTTCTAACAGAACTCATTCAAATTGTAGGAGTAGGAACGGAACCAAGCCATTGGTTTTTGTATACACCATTACTCAAGCGAATTATGGAAAATGCCATCATTGATAGCAAAGAAAACAACAATGGAAACGTTACCATTGAACACTTATTTACAAGTATGTTAGAAGAAGGAGAAGGTGTTGCCATTCGAATACTACTTGGCATGGACTTAAATCTAGATGAACTCTATAGCGAATTTGCCTATAAACTAACACCAAATGCCAAACACAAAAAAAGCAAAAAAATGCTACTAGAAGAACTAGGTACTGACTTAACCGAACAAGCCAAAAAAGGAAACGTTGATCCAGTCATTGGAAGAGAAACCGAAATCAAACGAATCCTAGAAATACTCTCTAGACGAACCAAAAACAATCCACTATTAATTGGAGCTGCTGGAGTAGGAAAAACAGCCATTGTAGAAGAATTAGGAAGACGCATCATAACAGGAGAAGTACCAGCATCATTAAAAAATAAACGCATCATTAGTTTGGATATGGCCACGATGGTAGCAGGAACAAAATATCGAGGGGAATTTGAAGAAAGAATGAGAAAAGTTCTTTCCGAAATCGAAAATGACGAGGATATTATTTTATTTATTGATGAAATCCATACACTAGTAGGAGCAGGAGGCGCAGAAGGCGCAATAGACGCTTCCAACATTTTCAAACCCGCTTTAGCTCGAGGCAAACTAAGATGCATTGGCGCTACAACAACCGAAGAATACAAAAAATATATCGAAGCAGATGGAGCCTTAGACCGACGATTTCAATGCATTAATATTGAAATTCCAAATACCAAAGTAGTCAAATCAATATTAATGAAACTAAAAACCATCTACGAACAATACCACTTAGTCAAAATCAGCGAATCGATGATCAACCTGATTATTACACTCAGTGAAAAATACATTCATAACCGCAATCAACCAGATAAAGCCATAGACATTTTAGACGAAGTTTGTGCCAAAGTAAGCCTAAAAGAAAGCAAAGAACTTAAAAAATACCATGAATTAAATAAAGAACTTCAAAATACCATCAAAGAAAAAAACGAAGCCATTATCAACAATGAATTTCGTATCGCATCCAAATGGAAAGAAAAAGAAAATGGCTTAATGAACAAATTAAATGAACTAGAACTAGAACTACTAAAAAAGAAACATAGTAAAGTCGTCACCAAAGAAGATATCGCAGAAGTCATTCATATCAAAACCAAAATACCAGTGTACGAATTACTAAAAGAAAACAAAAAAGCGATCCTTGCCCTAGAAGAACACATTACAGAACAAATCATTGGTCAACCAAAAGCAACAAAAAAAGTCGTTCAAATTGCCAAACGATTAAAACTAGGATTTAAAGAAGAAGAAAAATGTACCTCTCTTTTATTCGTAGGACCATCTGGAGTAGGAAAAACAGCTCTGGCCAAATTATTTGGTACAGAATTAGTAGGAAAGGAAAACGTAATTCGACTAGATATGAGCGAATACGCAGAAGCCCATGCCATGTCGAAATTAGTAGGAGCTCCCCCAGGATATGTTGGATATGACGACCATAAAAACATATTAGAAGAAATAAGAAACAAACCATACTCTGTACTAATACTAGATGAAATAGAACGTGCCAATCAAGCAGTAATCAACTTATTTTTCCAAATACTAGAAGAAGGATCCATAAAAAATTCAAAAGGCACAACAATCTATTTTAATAACGTAACAATTATAATGACTTCTAATATTGGATTTGAAGACATCCATGTTGGCTTTCGCACACCAGGAGAAACTGTAATAGGATCAAAACTAAAAGAACACTTTAGCCTTCCCTTTATGAATAGAATTGACGAAACAATCGTATTTGAACGATTAAAAAAACCAGACATTGTCACATTGACAAAGAGAAAACTAGAACAACTAAAAAAAAGATACCAAGAAAAAGGATATCAAATTACATTTAAAAATACCATTATTGACGAAATTGTAAACAAAAGTGGATTCGAAGAATATGGAGCTAGAAGACTAGATAAAATCATCAAAGAAGAAGTAGAAGCCATGATCATAGAAGAAGCAATCGAAAACAAAGAACAAATTTCAATTTCGCATTTAAACAAATTACAAACAAAAAATTAGAAAGGATGATTTCATGAATTATTTTGGAAATGGATTTTTTAGAAACAGTATGGACCTATTTGATCGAAACAATATCAAAGAAACAGACTACCTAAGAACAGATATCTATGAAAAAGATGATGCTTATTACTTAAAAATAGAAGTCCCAGGAGTAGACAAAAATGATATCGTTGTAGGCTTTGAAAACGGCTACTTAACAGTCGACGTCACACAAGAACACTATGAAGAAGAATACATTAGAAAAGAGAGAATCACCGAAGAAATGAGAAGATCCTATTATTTAGGAGAAGTGAATGAAGATTCCATTAAAGCCAACTATGAAAATGGAATACTCACCATTCGCTTAGAAAAACAAAAAGAAAAAGAGCAAACCAAAAAACAAATTACCATTGAATAAATGACAATCATAAAACAAAAAAAGAAACTGCAAAAAAATTATTTTGACTTTTATGCATTTTATGTTATGATAATAATGGTGATAAATTATGATAGGAGAAATTGAGGCATCTTTACAACAAAACCCAAACATAACACAAGAACTAAAAGAAAACTTTTTAGAACTAATCAATCTTTTTCACGAAAAATTTAAAGGGGTCCCATTAGAAAACTTAAATAACCGTTTAAAAACATTAACCATAGAAAACTTAAACCGTTATACATCCAATGAAGTATCAAAATATGACCCCATGACCAATACACTAAAAATAAACGAAGAACGATTAAAAAGTGATGTTGATGCCAAACACATTTTAATGTATGAACTATTATCGATTTTAACAGCCAAAGATAACTATACAGGATTTAACTTCAATCATCAATTTGAAGCATTAAATATTGGCTATACAGAAATATTAACCAATTACTTAGTTGGAAATGAAACAGAAGAATTTGTCCATGCCGATGAAATCATTGCAACAAACTTGATTTCTATTTCCATTGGAAATGACATCTTATTACATGCCTATTTTAATAATGACTATATGACTTTAACAAAAAGTTTAATAGAAGCGGGGATTGAATTATGATTGGTTTAATGAACTATAACGTATCTCGAAAAGAAACAGGAAAAAGTCAATTAGCGAGTATTGAACAAGCTTATTTAAAAAGCTTAAGTGGGAAAACCCTAACCCAAGAACAATTAGAGAAACTAGAATCTATACTAGTAACAAGTCCAATGATGATGGACCAACCAGAAATGTATGAAGGGTTAGAAAGAGTTAGAGCAGAATTTCAATTACTAAAAGAAAACGTACTTTCAGCTCAAAAAGAAAACTATACACGATAAGACCAATGGGTCTTTTTTTGTAAAGTGGAAGAAATTAAAACACTCTTCATTTGTAAAATATAGTAAATCGTGATATACTTTTAATGATTGCAAATGAGGTGAAACGAAATGCAAAAAATAAAAGAAAAAACAATTTATTATATAAAACAAGCGAAAAAAAGAATGACACAATACGCCAAAACAAATATCTTGTTCACAACATTTGTTATAACTTCCGTATTGAATTCCTCATTACTTCGCTTTTTAACAGTCAAAAATTATATTGACATTAGACCAGTACTAGCAGATCTGGGTGTTGTCCTAATTATTGGAGCATTTGGATATTTCTTCAAACCAAAAAACCAGTTCAAATACTATTTTTCATGGTCCCTGTTCTTCACCATCATTTGTATTATTAATTCGATGTATTATACCAACTTTTTATCCTATGCATCAGCCTCATTACTCGCCACCTCATTACAACTAAAAAGTGTAGGGGATGCTGTCACACAAAACGTCATGGAATTAAAAGACTTTTCATATCTTTGGCAAATTGTTGCGATGATATTTGTAAATAGAGCTTTAAAAAAGAAGCAATATTATCAAAATGTAACAAAAGTCGAAAATGGGAAAATTAGAGCCTTAAATACCTTAGTAGCAGGATTAATTACTTTAGGATTTTTCATTTCCATGTTAAATAGCGTAGACATTAGTCGTTTGAGCAAACAATGGAACCGAGAATTTATCGTCATGCGATTTGGACTCTATGTTTATCAAGCAAATGATCTGGTAGCAAGTGTAAAACCACAAATTAGCCCTTTATTTGGATATGACGAAAAAGCCAAAGCATTTCGAGAATACTATGCCAATAAAGAAGAAGTAAGCACTCAAAATAAGTATACAAACGTATTTAAAGGAAAGAATATCATTGTAATACATGCGGAAAGTATACAGAACTTCTTACTAGATACACAATTTAATGGACAAGATGTCACACCAACATTCAAGAAATTAGCGCAAGAAGGATTATATTTTTCAAATTTCTATGCCCAAGATAGTGTAGGGACAAGTAGTGATAGTGAATTTACCTTTAGTACCTCACTCATGCCAACTTCAAGTGGAACAGTTTTTGTAAACTATTGGGATAGAGAATATGTAACCATTCAAAAACTATTAAAAGAACAAGGTTATTATACCTTTAGTATGCATGGAAACAATGGTTCCATGTGGAATCGTAATGCGGTTCATCCAAAACTAGGTTATGACTATTTCTTCAATTACACCAAAGACTTTAAAATCGATGAAAAACTAGGTCTTGGACTAACTGACAAATCGTTCTTTAGACAAGCAATTCCTAAAATTGAAAAAATTAGTAAAGAGCAAAAGAACTTCTTTGGAACTTTAATTATGTTAACCAACCACACACCATTTAATGATAAAGGAAAACCATATAGTGATTTTGAAGTTGATTACAAATATGAAACAGTAGACGAAGAAACAGGAGAAACAATTATTGCAAGTGCTCCATATATGGAAGGAACCAAACTAGGAAACTACTTTAAATCAGCGCATTATGCAGATGAAGCACTCGCACAGTTTATCGAAGGAATGGATCAAGCAGGACTATTAGAAAATACAGTATTAGTCATTTATGGTGATCATGATGCCAAATTAAAAAAATCAGAATATAATCGTTTTTACAATTATGATCCAGAAACAGATACCATTCGTGATTCCGAAGATCCAGAATATAAAGAAATTGGATTCTATCAATACGAATTAAATCGTAAAGTGCCATTTATTATCTGGACAAAAGATCATAAATATCAAGAAGAAATAACAGAAGTAATGGGAATGTATGATGTGCTTCCAACTTTAGGGAACATGTTTGGATTTAAAAACCCATATGCATTAGGACATGACATTTTTAGTGTTGATGAAAATGTAGTTGTATTTCCAGATGGAAATTGGTTAACCAATAAATTATATTACAATGCTCAAAAAGGGGAGAGCTTATCACTTCAAGCAGAAGAACCAGTAAACATAGATTATGTAAATCATTATAATGAATATGCCGAAAACATCATTTCTGTTTCAGATTCCATTATCATTTATGACTTAATTAAAAAGACTTCAGAGACAGAAAATTTATTAAAAAAGTATAATAATGAATAGGAGGATTATGGGTGGCAAAAAAAACAAGAGTAAGCAAAAAAAAAATCATGAGATTTGCTTTGATTTTTGGAATTATTGTGATAATAGGTGGATACTTTGTATCTAAACAATTAAGAGGAAAAGAAGAAAAAGTAAAACAAGTTGTAAAAATAGAAGAAAAGATCGAAGGATATAATTATGAACTTGCTGAAAACGAAACAGAATATTATAAAGGTCTATTTAAAAATTTAAAATCAGTATTATCAGCAGATGAGGTTGATGAAGAAAAATATGCTTCATTAGTGAGTCAAATGTTTTTAGCGGATTTCTTTAATTTAGATAACAAATTGAATAAAAATGACGTTGGGGGAGTGCAATTTGTACATGAAAATTTTAGAGATGATTTTAGTAAATTAGCGAAGGAAAGTGTTTATCGTTATGTAGAAAGTGATCTTTATAAAGAGCGAAAGCAAGAGCTTCCTGTTGTAAAAGAAGTATCAGTATTAAATGTTGAAACTTTAGAATGGACATATTTGGAAACTCAAGTAGATAAAGAAGCATATCAAATTGATTTAAAAATCACCTATGAAGAAGATATGGGATATCAAGAGGATGCGACATTAGTGTTAGTTCATAATGATGATAGATTAGATATTATAAAAATGAGTAAATAAGAAAATCGAAGAATGATTCGATTTTTTTTTAAACATATTTTACATAATTACATAAAATAAATTGTAAGCATCAGTTTTTGATTGACATTTAAGAGATATTTCGGTACAATAATAATGTATTCAGAAATGGGTCTATAGCCAAGTGGTAAGGCATGGGACTGCAACTCCCTGATCGTTGGTTCAAATCCGACTAGGCCCTCCAATTTGCAGGTGTGGTTCAATGGTTAGAATATGGCCTTGCCAAGGCTAGGATGCCAGTTCGATTCTGGTCACTTGCTCCAGTGACGTTTCTGTTCGAACTTTTATAGTTTGAACTTAACATATATATCAATCCGTTTGGGTTGATTTTTTTGTGTTTACAAAAGAATTAACAAAGAAAGGATGGTGCATTTTATGATAAAGTTTACTACACAAGAGTTAGAAATGGAAAGTAATCTAAAACAACGTATAGAGTTTATTTGTGAGTTTTGCCACACTACACCAAAGATTATCAATGGTAGTATAAAACGTATCAATAACACTAATTTAAACTACCTAGAACCACATAAAATCATTATAAACAATACTACTTTTCTAGTATTTAATTATTCTACTGATATTTATGTAGGCAATTTAAGACCCGAATTTGAAAGACTTAAAGAAGATATTAAAAGTAAGAAAATAAATACTATAGTCGCTTTAAAACTAGATAGAATAACAAGAAGCATCTTTGACTGGGAAAAGTTAATGACATTTTTGGAAGAAAATGATGCCTACCTAGATTGTGCTAATGATGAAATAAATACTACAAATGCTAATGGTAAAATGATTTCAAGACTTTTAATGAGTGTTAGTCAAAATGAAATAGAAAGAACAAGCGAGAGAACTAAAATAGGTTTAGCAGGTGCTATTAAGCAAGGACATATTCCAAGTCAAGCACCACTAGGTTATAAACACGAAGATA
>CANAXT010000023.1 GCA_947365915.1 uncultured Mycoplasmatota bacterium | reverse complement strand
TTTACAATACTTTCAAATTTTGGATTTTTTTTGGTTTCTTCTAAAATCAGTCTACCTTCATCTACCTTGTATTCGCTTAAGTGAAATAGTCTAGCATACCAATAATCGATTGTATCTCTTTCTTTTAATGCTTTTTGGATGTTCCAAATTTGAATAGAAAATAAGTCTCCAAATCTCTCTTTCATGTTCTCTTCTAATATCTGATATTTTTTTAGTATTTTTGAAATTCCATATGGATAATTCAGTATGAGTAATACTTTTAATGGTTTTACATTTTCATAGTTTTTTCCTGGATTCTGAGTACTATAGTGGTTAGAAAAATACATTGTAATTCTTGGCTCTAAGTTTTTTAAATCTTGATTCTGCATTTCTATCATGATTCGTTCTTTTTCGTTTTCTATTACAATGTCACTAAGTCCATACCTCAAGTTTCTATTTTCTTTTTTGTATTCTTTATCTACATACCAGAAATCTTCTACTTTTTCTTCAAATACATCAGATAAAAACATTGTTAGGTTTCTTTTTCTTCCAAATACGTTTTTGAAATTGAGATCTGATTTTAAGCCGTATAACTTTGTAATCATTTTTTTCTCCTTACTAGAGGAATGATTTTATCTCCATTATACAAGAGTATTTTACTTTTGTCAACGAGATATCTCCTCGCTAATAATATACCGCGTAAGCATAGTATGCACCTTCCAAAAATACAACATTTCTCTTAATTTCTAATATTTTCAAAAATACAAATAATTTTTCCCACAAATTCCAACCATTTGATAGGTACCCAAAAAGTTTTGTCGTATATTATTAGTAGGAGTGTTTAAACAAAATCGCAAATCATTATCCTTTGTTCTTGCTATAATTAGCAAATACCTTAAAATCACAATACTCTTAAACACTCCAAAAAAATACTCAACTATTTAAACAATTGAGTATAACATAAGGAGCACAAAACCTATAGACTTCTTTCATAAGTGCTCCTAACAAAGACAAAAAAGTACATATAGTACTTTTTATAAAATATTGGCTTCATCTAATTATGTTTTCCATATACAATGTGCCATTTATTTATAATCTACAACATGACATTTTTCTCCTATTTTCAAATTAATCATCAATCTTTGAAATTTTTTCTAAAGACTCATAATATCGATAACGCATAATCGCTTCTTCCTTCTGACTTTCTAATAACTCTTTCGCATGATCAGGATTGATTTTTTCTAACATCGCGTACCTCGTCTGATTCATCAAAAACTCCTCATAACGATCAAAGTCAGCACCCTTACTATCTAAAGTAAACACTCCCGTTTCAGGTTGATAGCGAAAAATCGGATAATATCCACAAAGGGTTGCTAACTTTTCCATTTCTATACTATTCTCTAAACCACCTTTAATACCATGAGAAATACAAGGCGTATAAGCAATCACAATCGAAGGTCCTTTATGTAAAGCAGCCTCCTTTAAAGCACGAATTAACTGCATTCCATTATACCCAAGCGAAACCGTAGCCACATAAGCATTTGGATAAGTAAGCGCAATTCGAGCAAGATCCTTTTTAGAAGTCTCTTTCCCACTAGAAGCAAAAGACGCAATCGCTCCCTTTGGACTCGCTTTCGATGATTGACCTCCTGTATTAGAATATACCTGACTATCAAGAACCAAAATATTCACATCATCATTACTAGAAAGAACATGATCAATTCCACTAAAACCAATATCATAGGCCCAACCATCTCCACCAATCGCCCAATGAACACGAGCTGGTAAATAATCTTTTAACGAAATCACATCATCAGGCAAAACAGAATAATCCAAAGTATCATAAATTCGTTTCGTTACCTCATAATCATCCACATGCTCCATATATTCTTCTAGCAATTCCTTATTTGGATTATTTTCTTGAATTAACTGTTTTATTCTCTTCAAAAGTCTCAACCGTAACGTATTCGAAGCTGTCAACATTCCATATCCATATTCCGCATTATCTTCAAATAAAGAACTTGCCCATGCAACCGTATATGGCATATTTGGCATACTCGCACCATAAATAGAAGAACAACCAGTTGCATTCGCAACCACCAAAGAATCTCCAAAAATCTGCGTCAACAACTTAATATAAGCTGTTTCCCCACATCCAGCACACGCCCCAGAAAAAGCAAACTTAGGCATATGAAACTGTGTTCCCTTAATCGTATCATTAAAAGCATCCTCTTTCTCACTAACATGTTCTAACAAATAATCAAATGTTTCCTGTGCATGCTCTAAAAGAGAATGATCCAATTTCACACTGTCCAAAGCCTTTTCTCCCTTTTTACCAGGACAAGTTTTAATACAAACTCCACAACCAGTACAATCCTTAACCGAAATACCAACCGCATAATAATAATCTTTAGAAATGGCTTTCTTACAAATACGTTTCACGTAATCTGGAGCTTCTTCATATTCTTTAGAAGAAAGCAAAAAGGGACGAATAACACCATGTGGACAAACAAAAGAACATTGATTACACTCTATACAATTATCATAAATCCACTTTGGAACAATCTCACTGACTCCTCGCTTTTCAAAACCCGCTGTACCTACTTCAAAACTACCATCTTTATATGGTAACATATCACTTGTCGTTAAAAAGTCACCAAGACGTCTGGTCATCATTTGATACACATTATGAGTATCTATCGTTTCAACCATTTCTTCCTCACCGAAAACAACAGAAAAAGGTTCTAAAAAAGAAATAGCTTCCTCAATCGCATCATAATTCGCTTTTAAAACCGATTCCCCTTTTTTAAAAAACTTACTTTTCGCATACTCTTTCATCTTCTCTTTTGCAACAGAATAATCAAGCAAATCCGTAACCTTCACAATCACACTTTCTAAAATCGTACTAATCTTATTTTGAAGCCCAATCTTCCGTGCCAAAGCATAAGCATTAATCATATAACACTGAATATGACGATCCACAAGTATTTTTTTAACAGAAGAAGGTAAAAATTCTAACACCTCTTCTTTCGTTTTACTTGTATTTAAAATAAAAATACCATTCTCTTCAATTTTATCCAAAATAGAAAAATTCCTTAAATAACTATCCTTCGTAACCACAATCAAACGAGGATTTTCCACATAATAAGTAGAACGAATCTGAGAATCCGAAAAACGCAAATGACTCACAGTAACCCCACCAGATTTCTTAGAATCATATTCAAAATATCCTTGTACATACTTTTCAGTATTTTCACCAACCAATTTCATAATACTTTTAGAAGCACTTACCATTCCATCACTACCATATCCATAGATCAAAAACTCATATCCATTTTTAATCTTAAAACTAGAATCCACTTCTAAACTTAAATCAGTCACATCATCTGTAATACCAATTGTAAAATTATTTTTAAGATTTCCCTCTAACATATGATAAACAGACACAATCATAGCTGGAGTCGTATTTTTACTAGAAAGTCCATAACGACCACCAACAACATCAATACCTTTTTCCTTTAAAACATTCGAAACATCCAAATATAAAGGTTCTCCATTACTTCCCGCCTCTTTCGTCCGATCCAAAACAGCAACAGAAGTAACACTCTCTGGAATATTCTTCAAAAAATATTTGGTACTAAAAGGCCGATACAAATGCACCTCTAGCAATCCATATTTTTTTCCTTGCTTATTTAGTTCATCAATCGTTTCCTTAATCGTTTCACAAACAGATCCCATCGCAACAATCATACATTTCGCATCTTTAGAACCATAATACACAAATGGCTCATAATGAGTTCCTGCTTTTTCATTAATTTTTTCCATATAACTAGCAACAATATCTGGAACACATTCATAATCTTTATTCCGAACTTCAGTCATTTGAAAATAAATATCCCCATTCTCAGCAGTCCCTCGAATCACAGGATGAAGTGGACCCAAAGCCTTTTTACGAAATTTCAATAATGCTTCCTGATCCACCATATCCAAATAATCTTCCCGTTCCAAAACCTCAATTTTAGAAAGTTCATGACTTGTTCTAAAACCATCAAAAAAATGCATAAACGGTAAACTTGATTTAATCGCTGACAAATGCGCAACACCAGACAAATAACTCGCATCTTGAACCGATGAAGAAGCAAGCATACAAAAACCAGTACTTCTAGTAGCATAGATATCCTGATGATCCCCAAAAATACTTAACGCATGCGTCGATAATGAACGAGCAGCAACATGCATCACACAAGGAAGCATTTCCCCTGCCATTTTATACATATTAGGAATCATCAAAAGTAATCCCTGACTCGCTGTATAAGTACTCGTTAAACACCCCGCTTGTAACGATCCATGAACAACACCAGCAGCGCCTGCCTCACTTTGCATCTCCACAACTTTTACTTGATCATCAAATAAATTAAGTTCCCCTTTACTAGACCACTCATCAATATGTTCTGCCATTGGACTAGAAGGCGTAATCGGATAAATCCCCGCTACCTCTGTAAAATAATAAGAAGTTCTAGCACATGCCTCATTTCCATCCACTGTTATTTTTTTTAACACGATTATCATCTCCTATATTCATTATAACATTGTTTCTACATATTCAGCACAAAAAAAGAGAAGTTTTTCTAACTCTGCTTCATTACATACAAAGTTCCTTCTCTCGTATCCTTTAACTCAATATTTTTTTCTAACAATTCATTTCGAATTTGATCTGCCAAAGCATAATCTTTATTTTTTTTCGCTTCATTTCTCTTCTCTATCATATTCTCTATATAAGACTTTAATTCTGTATCAACCTCTTCTTCTTGCAATAAATTTAAAGAAAGTACCGTATCAAATGATTGAATTAAATATAACTTTGTAGCACCATTACAATCACTTTTTAAAACATCATACAAAGTAGTAATTGCATTCGCTGTATTCAAATCATTTTCCAAAGCATTTCGAAACTGTTCTTGATATTCTTTTGCACGATCATACTCAATTTCACCATCCGCACTTTCTCTAATAGATTTTATTTTACTAATCAACTTTTGATAAGCTTTTTTCGTATCATCCATTGCCTCATAACGAAATACCAATTGACTACGATAATGACTATTCAAACAAAACAAACGATAGATAATCGGATCATATCCCTTACTTTCTAATAAAGAAAGCGTTAAAAACTCACCCTTAGATTTACTCATCTTCCCACTACTATCATTCAAATGTTCCCCATGGCACCAATAATTACACCATTTATGTCCAACAAAACCTTCTGATTGCGCGATTTCATTCGTATGATGCGGAAAAATATTATCCACACCTCCACAATGAATATCCAAATATTCTCCCAAATATTGATAAGAAATTCCAGAACATTCAATATGCCAACCTGGATAACCAACTCCCCATGGGCTATCCCATCTCATCACTTGATTTTCAAATTTAGAAGTAGTAAACCAAAGTCCAAAATCAGCAGGATTCCGCTTCGCTTTATCTTCTTCTACATCTTCTCTCACTCCAACCATCAAATCATCCGGATTTTTCCCAGATAACTCATAATAATTTGGAACCTTTGTCACATCAAAATAAATATTACCAGAAGCTTCATAAGCATATCCTTTTTCTAATAAAGTCTCAATCATTTTGATATAAACATCGATATGATCAGACGCTTTTTCAACAATAGAAGGGACTTTAATATTTAACTTTTGAATATCTTCCATAAACGCTTTTGTATAAAAATCAGCAATCTCATAAACTGTCTTATGTTCTCTTAAGGCACCCTTTAGCATCTTATCTTCACCAGAATCTGAATCACTCGTCATATGCCCAACATCCGTAATATTCATAACCCGTTTCACATCATATCCAATATATTCTAATGTTTTCTCCAAAATATCTTCAAAAATATAAGTACGTAAATTTCCAATATGTGCATAATGATACACTGTTGGACCACACGTGTACATTTTTACTTTTCCTTTTTCATTAGGAACAAATTCTTCCACTTGTTTACTAAGTGTATTATATAATTTCATAAGCTTCACCTTCTTAAGTATAACACAATTTCTAATCAGGAACAATGATTTCATAATCGATTAACTTGATTTGACTTGATAAAAATTTTTCATTATATTCAACCTGTTCCACCAACTTTGTAGACAAATATTTTTTTTGATCATCTGGAAAAACAGTAACAATGTTTCCACCAACCTTCTGTTCACCAAGAATCGCACCAAGCATATTCGCTCCTGAAGAGATTCCAACACCCAAACCAAGATCACGAGCAAGCATTCGACTCATATTGATCGCATCTTCATCATGAATTAAATACACATCATCAATGATGTCTAAATCAACAATACTAGGAATAAAATCATCTCCAATTCCTTCAATCTTATGACTACCAACATTTCCACTTGTTAAAAGTGGTGACTCCTTAGGTTCTAAAGCAATAATTTGAACCTGAGGATGTTCTTTCAAAAGTCGTTTCCCAACTCCCATCAAAGTTCCTCCTGTTCCAATTCCTGAAACAAACCCATCAATCTTCCGAAGTTGCTCCAAAATTTCAGAAGCAGTAGAAACATAATGAGCATCAATATTATCTTGATTCGAAAACTGATTTGGTCGATACCCATCAACTTCTCTAGATAAAGCATCTGCTCGTTTAATACATTCCAAAAATCCACCTTCTTCCCTAGAAATCAACTTCACCGAAGCCCCAAAAGATTTCATGAGTTTTACTCTCTCATCACTCACCCAATCAGGCATAAAAATCGTAACAGGATGCTTATAATAAGCTCCAATAGCAGCCAAAGAAATGCCAGTATTCCCACTCGTCGCTTCAATAATTGGCATACCAGGCTTCAATATACCTTTTTGATACGCTTGTTGTAACAAATAAATTGCCATTCGATCTTTGATACTACCTGTCAAATTATAATATTCCAACTTAGCAAAAACATATTTTATCTCTCCTAAATATTGATACTTAATTTTTATCATTGGAGTATTTCCAATTAATGTATTCATAGAATCACCTAAAATAATATAAGCAAAAATCATATTTTTGTGAGGAAATTAAAAAAAATGATTGCATAAAATAAATTAGTGTGATATTATGTAGTAGTAGATTTGCTTTGGACCTTTAGCTCAGTTGGTTAGAGCATCCGGCTCATAACCGGACGGTCGTAGGTTCGAGTCCTACAAGGTCCACCACTTTTAAATATGCAGGTGTGGCGAAATTGGCAGACGCACTAGACTTAGGATCTAGCGCCGCAAGGCATGGGGGTTCAAGTCCCTTCACCTGCACCAGATTGATATCAAACTCGAACGTTTCGGGTATTATGCAAAACGACTTGTCAAAAAGTCGTTTTTATAATATTATGAAAAACTTGCACAAAATTAAAAAATCTAGTATAATGTATATAGATGAAAGAAATTTCATAAAATAAAAGAGACACGTATAACTTTGGTTGGTTAAGCGTTGTCTCTACTTATAATGTATTGAAAACGCTATGACAAAGGTGCCAAGCGTTTTCTTTTTAGTCTTTGTTTTTGGGTCTTAGGTCTAAAAGCAAAATCAGAATAACTAACATCACTAAATATTCCATTTTTTCCTTTCCGCATAGACATCACCTCACTTTCATGAGGAACGCTTAACAGTTATTACATATCTCTTTATTAATTATACCACGTTTGAATGTAGTAATAAACTTTTTTTTTGCTTTGTTTGCTAATAAAAATACACATTACAACTTATAATAAATTCATCAACTGTATTAATTATTTTCCAAACTTCCAGTGATACTATAAAAAAACTTTTTTTAATATAAAAATTCTAAATAACACGATTCTCATTTTATTATCCAAAATATTAATGTATAATTATAATGGATGTGAAAATATGAAAAAATATAAAATTAACTATTTTATTTCAAAACCTAACTTTGAAAATAATGTTAATAAATTTTCAAAAGAAAATAATGTCTTATTTATTACTGGACTATCAGGTAGCGGGAAAACAACTTTAAGTAATAAATTATCAAAAAAATATAAAGCTATCATTTTAAACTTAGATTGTCTAGGAAACTATTATAGTTCAAAATTTGAGAACACACTTATAAAAGACATAACCAATAAATTTTTAAAATCAAATCCAAACCTTGATAATATAATAAAAAATATATGGAATTGAAATTAAATGATTTTAATAGTTATATAAAATATAATAATATATTTTTTATATTTTTTGATTACATTTACAAATATTGTTTAAGTCATAATGATAAAAACTTTATTATTGAAGGAACACAATTATTTATGACAATCGATCCAAATTTATTTATTGATAAATCTATCATTATTATTGGTGAAAGTTCATTAAAGTCTTTAATTAGACGTTTAAACAGACAATTAACGATAAAAGAAAAACAACACCCACTCTCATTCGGAAGAAAACATATAAAAAAATTATTAAATGATTCAAGAAGATTACACTATAAAGACGTTAAAAAATTAAACTATTTTATTTCTATTTTAGAAAGAAATCGTAAATAACTTATAGCATCAACACCATAAAAAGTCTGCTCAAAATTTAATAAAAAAACGGATCAAAAATAATAGTAATTTAATATTTTTTATAGTACAATATCAATTGGTTACTTTGGAGTGATAAAATGAATTATAAGAAAGAATATAAAAAATATTTGATATCCTCAGTTTTAGATACTGCAAATAATAAGATTGTAAGTGATTCCTTTATATATGCTTTTGCAATTTATTTAGGATTAACCGATTTTGCAATAGGAATATATGCTGTATTAGATACAATAACAAATGCTATTCAAATTTTTGCGGCACCATTATTTTCAAAAATAGGCCAATCAAAAAAAGTAGTATTGATAAATTATTCAATATATAGAATTTCATCTGTTTGCTTTGCTTTTATTCCTTTTATTTCAAATGATTTGTCTATAAAAACATTATTATTTTTTATATTCGCATCAATTTATGCAATCACAGGAGAAATGGGTTATATAACTTTTATTAATTGGAGAATGACTTTAATTAAGAAAGAAGATAGAACGACTTTTGCCTCAACAAGAAATATATTAAAAAACACAGTAGTATTAGTATTTAGTTTAATTATGGGAATAATTCTTGATAAATTTACTGCTGCTGGGTATGAATTATATGGATTTATGATATTATTTATAATAGTATTTATGATTGCATTTATAGATATAACCTTAAGAATCAATACTTATAAACCAGAAATTATTCAAGAAAAAATAAGTATAAAAGATAATATAATAATACCAGCAAAGGATAAAACTTTCAGAAGTGTTTTAATAACTTGTGGATTAAATAGATTTGCCTATGGTATAGGAACTATGTATTTAAATGTTTTTTTATTAAGATATTTAAAAATCAGTTATATATATTATAGTCTTTTGAATATTATACTGAATTTATCAGATGCACTTTCTAGTAAATTTTGGGGAAACAAATCGAAAGAAAGAAAATGGGAAAAAATAATTTTACCGATGTCTATAATCTTTATTGTTGCTTTTACAATTCTATTTTCATGTAGTAATAACTATTTAATTTACTTGTTACCGATCGTATATATACTACTAGGACTTGGTAGAGCATCATATGAAATGTATGATCACATTGCAATATACGAAAATTCTAAGGATAAAATGCAAACATCATATGTTACATTTGAAAAATTTATTGAAGGGATAGTAACTATATTCCTACCAATATTATCTTATACAATTTTCTCAGAAAACAATAATATCATAAGAACAACATTTGCACTATCAATAATAACATATTTATTTTTATTTATATATACAAAAACCAAAAGTAAATCAAACAACAAATAATTAAAATACTTACCTTTTAATACTTAAAAACACATAAAAATAAATTTAACACCAATACACTGAATAGAAATTGCTTTCATGAATAAACCAATCATTGATATTGTTGAAAAACCATCTATAAAAACAGACATGTGAAATTGTAAACGATATCAGACATGCACTAATAAAAAATAATGCATTAGTAGTTGATATTCTTCCAACAGAAAAAAACCTAAAACAACTATATGAACAAGAAATTGATTGCAATAACAAACCTTATGACTATGAATTAAAATACATTGATAGCAAAAAAATTTAAAAATTAAAATTCATTATATTAAAGAAACATTACAATAAACATATATTGTACTCATTCTAATCATTTATTTTTATGGAAATTACAAATAGGAGATGATCTCATATGAACAACAAAACAATTCTAATACAAGGCGCACTAGATATAGAAACACAATACCTCATTAATGCATTAAACAATAAAGAATATAAAAATATTGTAGGATATGAATTTTACAAAGGAACCATCAATAATATAAACATAATTATATCAAAAACTTTAGTAGGAACCATTCACTCAACCACTGCTACCATAACTGGAATTACTACATTTCATCCTGACATCATTATCAGTCAAGGAATCGCTGGGTCACATAAACCAGACATCCACATAGGAGATATTATTATCGGCGAAAAATGCTGTAATATCAATGCTTACAAAATGCCTATTAAAAACAAAGAAAATGGATCTAACCCATTAGAATGGGAACCCAATAAACGAGCAAAAAATATAAAATATGCAGATCCCCAATTAATAGACATCATAGAAAAAACTTTAAATTCAAAAAATAAAATATACAAAGGAACTTTAGGAAGCGGAGATGTTTTCAATCGAGAATACGATAGAATCATTTGGCTAAATCAGACATTTCAAACATTATGTGAAGACATGGAAAGTATAGGGACTTATTCAGTATGTAACCAATTCAAAATTCCATGTATTGGTATTCGAATCATATCCAATAATGAATTACAACTAGAACAAATAAATAAAAAAGTAGCACTAGACTTACAAAAAATGTTAATAAATATATTACATAAACTAGAAATAAAACAATAAAGCTCTCACTTTTTTATTTCACCAAAACATATTTTACTAAAAAAATAGTCTCAAAAAACTATTTTTTTACTTTTAAATGATCAATACGATTTCCAAGATTTTCAGTTGGAGATAACCTATAAAAATCAAATGGATATCTACTCCTTACATATCCTTTAGCCAAATCTAGAAAATAATTATAACTACCATCCCGATCTTGATACTTTTTCGCCACATCACGAATCACATCAAGCGCATCAGATTCCCCATAGTTAAAACCTTGAATATCATTTTCTACACTTAACTGATATAACATATTATCCATATCAATCAATAAATCTCGTACAAAAAAATGATTCATAATATTCTGTTCAATTTCATTTAATAAATGATAATATTCAGCATGATTATAATGAGGATCAGGTATAATAGTGCCATTAGAAGTTCTATAAAAAGCTTGTCTTGGAAAAGAAGGAACATAAGTAACATTCGCATACTCACTTCCCAACTTCTGAATCGCAGGATTCAAAAACAAATCAGTAATAAAAGAATTCATCACCCTTGGAGCCCCACACAAATATACTTGAGTATGAGCATGATTCGTTCTATTACTGTGTTGAATAAATTCAAGTATCTCAGAAATTCCCCTCATATCTCTTTTTACAGAACCAAAAATACTAGGTAACGTTAAAGACCCATGTCTCGTTACAATATCTAAAAAAGATCCAGTCCCCAAATTCAAAATCACTATGTCGGCTTCCTTAGGATTAGAAGATTGTAAAATATCCTGTATGACTTCCCTACTTCCACCTGAAAAACACATTTCTATTTCTTCTTCCGTCAACAAAGGATTCCCACTATTTATAAATCTCCAATAATCCTCCTTATTCCACTGATAACAATCATGCTCTGTACAATGATCTCGTATCCAACCAGCTACAGCTAAAGCATTATTATTTTCACTTCTAGAAAGATGATTCTTAATCACCATTACCCCATTCTCTTTTCCAATTTCAATTAACCCTAAATTGCGATCTAAAAGTGCCCGACCAGGTTCAGACAGCGAAAACCCATCACTAATAGAATTTCCAATTGCCGTTAATAATACACGTTCCTTAGGATACTCCTTCATAAAACGAATCAATTCTTCATTCGTACAATCTAATTTTTCCTTTTCTAATGATTTATCATACCTCATATATAATCCCCCAATTCATTATTATTTCACTTTCGTTTTACAAACTGAATCACTTCCATATCATCCGGAACAATCACATTACCTTCAAATACACTCTGAGCTTCTGCCAAATATAACCTTTTTCGATCACTTCCATGAGACTCTTCAGTATGATACAATATTAAATTCCTAACCCCTAACTCATTCATAACTCTAGCTGCACTAAGCGCGGTAGAATGATTCTTTTCATAAGCATGAAACTTGCTTTCCTCACAGTCCAAGCAAAAAGCTTCATGAGTCACATAATCAGAATTACGAACTCGTTCATTCAACTTTGGATTCAACGTTTCATCACCTAAAAAAACAAAACGATTCCCATCAAAATTACATTCAAAACCAAACTGTTTTGTACCCCTCGCACAAATATCGAAAAATTCATACTGAACACCATGAATCATATACTTATCACCATCTTGAAGTACAACAAAATCAGTCATACGATCAATTGCATCAACCAATTTAGGCGGCAAAACATAACGAGATACACTTCGAATTGCCTCATACACCACATCATTACAATAAATAGTAATCCGATTCGTTATTTCCCCATGCAGAATCATACGACTCATCCTTTTAAACATCCAAATAAGACCTAAAATATGATCTGTATGACTATGTGAAATAAATATATGTTAAACATCTTCTAATGAAATTCCAGACTGTTTTAATCTTCTCACAATCTCTATACTTCCACCAGTATCCACTAAAAATACACCATTCTCATTTTGAAGCGCAAAACAAGTATTATAAAAATCCATAGTTCCCCCGTTTCCCGTTCCTAACATAATCATATGAGTCATCATAACCACTCCTTCAAAAAATTTTCCATATTATATCAAAAGAAGAAGAAAAGTACAACCAATTGAAACCAATCAAAACATATGATACAATAAAAAAGAAGGAGGAAAACTATGAAAACACTAATGATTGACATGGACGATGTTATCACAGATAACCAATTTGCTACATTTGTAGAAGAATTCCTAAACAAAAAAATCGATTTCACCCCCGCAAACTTCAAATACAAACAAGACGCTATAAAAGGAAAAGAAGAAGAATTTAAAAACATCTATGAACACAAAAACCTATATGAAAAGGCACCATTATTAGATGGCTGCTTTGAAACATTACAAAAACTAAATCAAACATACGACATATATATTGTAACTTCATACATATGGGGAAAAAACATCATTGACCCCGCAGAAAACCTCAAAAATAAATTCAACTACTTAAAAGAAAAATTGCCATTTATTAATCCTGAAAAATATATCTTCATCCAAAACAAAAAACAAATTCACTTTGATATCAAAATAGATGATAGATTATCAGGACTAGAAAATGCTGATACAAAAATACTGTTCAGTGCTTGGCATAATCAATCCATAAAAGACTCAGAACTAAAAGAAAAAAATATCATTAGAGCCAACAATTGGTATGATATAGAAAAACTATTATTAAATAACGAATAGGAGGGATACTTATGTGGGGAGCAATCATCGGAGACTTCGCTGGATCAACCTACGAATTTGAACAAACAAAAAAAACACACACAATAACCCCTTCAAAACTAATACCAGAAAAAAGCTTTTATAGTGACGACACCATTTTAACCATGGCCATATTAGAAGCCGTTTTAAAAGACCAAAACTACGAATATTACTTAAAAAAATACGCAAACGAATTTAAAAACTACAAACCAAATTTTACCCCTTACTTTAAAACCTCTTTCTCTCCAAGTTTTATAAAATGGACAAACTCTACTACTCAAGGAACAAGCACAGGAAATGGAGCCATGATGAGAATTTCTCCAATTGGCTTTTTATTCGACACAGAAAAAGACGTAACCAAAAACGCTTACTTAGCAACCATTCCATCTCATAACACAGAAGAAGCAATTCAGAATGCCACAACCATCGCCTTAATCATCTATCTAGCACGAAAACATTACCCCAAAGAAGAAATAATCAGGAAACTAAAACTAGATTACTCCTGGAGACCATTTCAAAAATTCAATACAACATGTTCACAAACAATAGATAACTGTCTTTATGCACTTTTCACCACCAATAACTTTGAAGAAAGCATCAAAAAAACAATCTCTTTTGGTGGAGATACAGACACCAACGCTTGTATCGTTGGATCTATAGCTGAAGCACTATATGGAATAGAACAACAACACATAGAACAAATAAAACCACAACTACCAAAACAATTCGTAAAAACATTAAACCAAGGATATTCTAAAATTGTGAAACTTTAAAAAAAAATGGTAAACAGCATACCATTTTTTTATTTCTATCGCATCAAAGTTCACATTCTTTTATCCCATTTATTTCCAAATAACTACCCTCCGGGAATTGATACTTTCCCAAGATCTTTTTAAAATGATTAAACTCAGATTGTGACATACTCCCACCACTTAGAAAAGAAGTGAGGACTTCTTGATGCTTTTGGTTAAAATATCAAACTCAATATCTACTGCATATGGTTTACCAGAATCATTCAAAGGCATTCCATCTCCTATAATCTCTCCAATAGAATCCAACTCTTCCTCTAACTTTTCTGATTTTGAACAAGCACTTACAAACAAAACCAACACAGCATTTACTTTATAAAACACATCAATCACCTAAGCTTTCTAACATCTCTCAACTTCACTACAAAAAAACTACACAAAATTGTCAACAACACAACAATCACATAATATATAAAACTATTTTGAACAAAAGAAAGAAATCGAACTAAAACAATAAACAAAGGGTGCAGAATATAAACAAACATGGCAACAGAACGGACCTGTTCATTCGTCTCCCACGAATAACAACAAAGACTTTGAAACAAATAATAAGAAACTAAAATCAAAAACAAATACATACTAGTATGCCTTGGAACCCCTAACCAATATAACAAAGCCCCCTCCAATATCAAACACAAGAAACACAAAACAAAACCAATATGACTTTTCTTCCTAGATATACTCCTTTTAGAACACAAATATCCAATATAAAGAAAGATTGGCGCATAAAAAAGTCCATTTCTCGTATAATCAAAAAAAACAAAAAGGAAATCATAAAAAGAACGAACAAACGGAATACCAGATATCAAACCATAATAACTATCTCCAAATAAACCAATCAAAAACAATATCAAAAAAACAAAACATACTTTTTTCCGAACACAAAAATAAGTAACCCATAGCCCTAACAATAAAGCTGGAAAATACCACAAATGATAAAACGTACCATCAAATAAAAGATCTTTCAAAAAAACCAAAACAGAAAAATCAGAAAAATATCCATTATAAATTTGAAGTGGTAGATAAATAAGCGTACTAATGACATAAATCTTCATTATTTTAATACTATACCTCTTTAACTTAGAAAAATCTTCCACCGCTTTCGGTAACAGAAAAAAACCAGTAATCATAAAAAAGAAAGGAACAAAAATACGAAACATAACACGAGTAACCATATAATCAAAAGACTCACTCCAAGACAAAAACGGATACACATGAATCGCCACGATCAAAATAGCAGATAACAATCTACAATAATCAATATTTATCTTTTTACTCATAAAGATCCTCTTCTATCACTACAATATCATCTGGAAGCTCATAATCAATTTGTACAAGCTCATCATACAATTTTTTCTTAGAAATAACATTTCCATCCAAATCTTCTACCAACTTAACAACTGAAACACGTTCAAAAATTTTTCCATCTTTCTGAAAATACTGAAAATTCTCATTTTGAATCACCGAATTCGTATCCTTTTCATGATCTGATAACAACTCTACATACATATAATCAGAATCAAAATCAATCACAACCTGATAAAGAAAATCCGTATCATTTCGTACCTTTAAATCCAACCAACCACTACTTACCGTTGCATCCACCCCATCTAGTGAATCCAAATCTGGATTCGGAAACGATTTGATCTTATGACCATGACGCTCCACAATCGTAAGTGGACTCATCAAAAACACATAATATAAAAGATTACTCAAATGACAAATTCCTCCCCCTTTACTAGGAACAATAGAATCATTAATTAATATCAAACCATCCTTATACTTTCCATACTTTCTAGCATGTTTCGAAAGATAACAAAACGAAAACGTTTCACCTGGATAAATCAAAACTTGACTCATTGTACGACTTACAACCTTTAAATTATGGACCTTATTTTCTTGATAAATAATATTATGGCCACTCTCTTGATTAATCATCAACGTTTTTTCCTGAACAATCGAAAATGGTAACAACGCTCCCTTTTCCTTCGCATAGCGATTTTGATCAAAACACATAGAAATTTGATAAAATAAATTTCTTTGCCAAACTCGAATAGGCAACAAAAATGGAAATAACTGCGTCAATCGTTTTCTAGCCATATATATACACTCTCTTTCTTAAGCTCATTGTATCAAACTAAAGAAAAAAAATCTATAAAAGTGACTACATTGTAATCACTTTCGTTTAGAAATAATATTTGTAATCAAAATAAACAACACTCCAAACAACAACAACATCCCAATATTCATAACAAATGACCAAGAAAGTTCAAAGTATTCTAAACTAGATATAAAATGATTATTACTAATATAATAATAAGATGGGAAAATATGTGCGATTTTTAAAACAAAATCAGGCAACCACTCCATTGGAACAAACGCCCCACATAAAAAACTAGAACCAAGAGCCACTACATTGACAATTCCACCAATTGCCTCTTTATTTTGAACCAAATTGCCAATCAATAAACCAAAAGTTAAAGCAACAACCATGAACACAAACGAATTAAATAAAAACAACAATCCATGAAAATCCAATATCGATTTTCCAACCAATATAAAACTAAGTAATACATATAAAAACCATAATGTAAGTGCAAATAATCCGTTTGCAAACAATAACTGTTGATTATATTTCTTCATATCCAAACTACTAACCATCGTTCTTTTTCGAATATTTTCATCTTTAAAACTAGCAACAATAAAACAGATCACAAAAACACATCCTGCCAACAAACTATAATTCGAAAAATTATAAAAATCACGAGCTTTCATTAACTGATTAGAATCTAACTTAGAAGTCATTTCTATATCTACTTGATGATCCAGTGTTTCTTCAATCATTTTAACTAAAGAGGCTTCATCTTTCTCTACCTCACGATAAGTAGTCGCCACTTTCAAATAACGCTCCAACATCATAGAAGCCAAACTCGCATTATAATCTCCTGTACTCTTCACTTCTATTTTAGGATTTTTACCACTCAAAAAATCATTTCTAAAATGATGAGGAAGATAAATAATATAACTCACATCACGATAAAATAATGCATCATTTATACTACTATCATTTTCTTTCACTCTCACAATCGTACTATTTTGAGTAATATACTGAATCAAAGACTTTGTAATACCACGATTTTCATCTTGATTCACAATCAAAACATTGGGCTTTTCTGCCACAAAAGTACCAACAGAATTTGTCTTCATATTAAAACTAGCAAAAAAGATCAAAAGAACTGTATATAAAATAACCAATGCTTTATTCTTATTTAGTACTTTCAAATAAGCTTTAAATACTGTCATATTTTTGCCTCCTTAAACTCCGAATCGATAATAAAATCATCAATAAAGAAAACAAAAACAAACTCATCAAATCAAAATAATAACGACTAAAAGTATCATAATAATACAGTGCATAAAACCCATCTGTAATCATACTTGCAGGATTTATCAAATTTAAAATTGGAATATTCTTATCAATCAAATACTTCATAGTAATCCCCATCATTCCAGATAAAAAACAGCATAACATAGTAAACGCAATAATAATTCCAGTTTTAGTATTTTCACTTACCTTAAATAAAGTAGCAATCATAATTCCCATAGAAAGACCAGCAAAACATCCCATTAACGTAAGAAAAATAACTTTCAAAATATCATTTCCATAATCAACATGTAACACAAAAGTAGTATACAAAAACAACAAAGCAATACCAACCAATTGTACAACATAACCAGCAAGAGCACTACTTAAAATCACTTTCCACTTAGGAGTCGGAGAAACAGCAATTCTCTTTCCATTATGACTTTGATTTGCTAAATTTTGATTTACAACATAAAGGCCCAACATTCCACCATACAGACAAGTCATCGCAATTAACGTATAAAACTCAATCATCGTATAACTCAAATTTTGATTCGAAATATCCACCAATTCTACCTTATTTTCATTTTGAATCTGACCAATCATAGAATATAAATTTTGATAAAAAGATTCTTCTTTCATCGGATTTCGAAAAGCAATCTGTTTCATAATTTCTTCCGTTTCTGTTATTTCTTCCACTACAAATTTTAAAACAGTCTGATCAATCCCATTTTCCTTCACAACAACTTTTAAAGTATCCGATAAAATTAAATAACCACTAATTTTATGATCATTCAATAATGCTATTGCCTCTTCTTCACTACCATAAGTAATAGAAAATAAATCACCTTCTAACTCATCAAACACATGACTCAATATTTTGTTCTCTTTCCAAGATTCATTCTCTACAATCGCAATATCAATGACATCCAAAGTCTCATTACTTTCTATATCCTGAAAAGCCATATGAAACAATGTACCTAAAATAATCGGAAAAGCAAATGTCCAAAATAATAAAACTTTATTTTTGAAAAGCGTTTTCAAAGCACACTTAAAATTATGACCAAACATTAATCTCGAAGTTCCTTTCCAGTTAACTCCAAAAATACATCATTTAAAGTAGGTCTTTCTGAATAAATTTTATTATATTGAAGGTTCTCCTTTTTTAAATAATCAATCAAATGAATCAAATTGTTTTTTCCTTTTTGATAAGTAACAACCAAAATTCCATCTATATATTTTACATCATCAACATTTTTAAAACGCTTCATTTCCTCTAACTTTTCTGTACTTATTTTCTCAATTTCTACACTTACCTTTTCCTCAATCTTAGCAAGTTCTTTTAACTCATCTGGAGTTCCACTTGCAATAATTTTTCCTTTATCTAAAATAATAACACGATCACATAGAATTTCTACTTCTTCCATATAATGAGTCGTATATATAATAGTAGCACCTTCATTTCTTAACCGTTTAATTCCATCCAAAATATGATTTCTACTTTGCGGATCAACAGCCACTGTAGGTTCATCTAAAAAAATTAATTTTGGTTTATGAGCAATCCCACAGGCAATATTAAGTCGTCTTAACAATCCACCAGACAACTGTTTTGGATAAAACTTTTTAAACTCTTCCAAACCAACCAGCTGAATAGCTTCCTCCACATATTCATTTCTCATCTTTTTATTCTTGATATAAAGTCCACAAAAATATTCAATATTCTCTCTTACAGTTAACTCTTGAAATACAGCCACCTCCTGAAACACAACTCCAATTTGTTTTTTAATCTCATAAGCCGTTGGAGACATACTTTTCCCAAATATTTGAATACTACCTGTTTGGAATTTTAATAAAGAAAGCAAACAATTAATCGTTGTCGATTTTCCACTTCCATTAGGACCTAATAACCCTAAGATTTCTCCAGAATAAACATCAAAAGACAAATCATCAACAGCTCTTAAACCTTTATATTCTTTCGTTAAACTTTTTACCTCAATTACTTTTTTCATACATTTTCTCCTCTATATCCTTTTAACATGCTTATAACTGTACTCGTTAATAACTCTTCAATTTCTTTTTCCGAAAACTTTACTGTATTCGTCGCAACCAAACAAGCAATACCATGTGTAAAAATCCACACCTTCACATGAAACTTTTTTTGTTCTTCATATGATAATTTTGTTAACTGCTGCCCCTTTTTTATAATATCATCTCCAATGGAATCAGATACAATAAAATTCTCTGGACTATTCGTAGTAGGATGCATAAATAGTATTTTGAAAAATTGTGGTTTTTCCTTAGCAAATTTTATATATGAAAGCCCTGATTGCTTATAAGGAGGTTGATCAGTTTTTATATTCATATATTCTTGATATGTCTGATAAATTTGACAATATACTTCTTTTTTTAAGTCTTCCATAGAAGGAAAATTAAAGAAAATTGGTTGCACAGAAGCATTTAGTTTTCTAGCAATCTTTCTAGCATTTAAACTTTCAAATCCATCATGTTCTACAATATCATAAGCAATATCAAGAATTTCTTTCTTTGTGTATTTTTTACTTGGTGGCATATTTCACCTCTATTCTATATCTACTGTTATATAACATATGTTATCATACAATAAAAAAAAAGTAAATAAATTTTATTGTATTTTCTATTTTTTATAGTATAATATAAATAGATATGGATTTATTCCATATAATTAAAATGAGATACGCATAACTTTCGTCTGTTAAGC
>CANAXT010000022.1 GCA_947365915.1 uncultured Mycoplasmatota bacterium | reverse complement strand
GCTTGTTGATACTGGTTAGGTTGCTAACCTTGAGCAAGAAGCCCCCACTTCTTATCTAAGTGGTGGGAGTATGTCACAGTAGGTGAGAAAATGAAAATTGGAATCTTTGGTGGAAGCTTCAATCCTCCCCATAACATGCATGAAAACATTGCCAAGCAACTACTAGAAAAAAAACTAGTAGACAAAATTATATTTGTTCCAACTGGAAACAAATACCACAAAAAAGAATTAATCGATGGAGAAAAACGCTATCAAATGTTACAAATAATCGCCCACAAAAACAAAAACTACGAAGTATCTGACTTTGAACTAAAAAACAAATTAACTTATACATATCAAACCATGAAACACTTCCGAAAAAAATATCCCAAAGCAGAACTTTATTTCATCTTAGGAGCCGATAATTTGTCTTCCATTTTCACATGGAAAAAATACAAGTACTTATTCAAACATTATCATTTCTTAATGATCGATAGAGGATCAAGAAAACAAGATCTAATAGAACAATTTCAAAAATATCAAAATCGGATTACTTTTGTACCAATTAAAGAAAATCCATTATCATCAACTCAAATCAGGAGACAACTAGAAAACCCAAATGAAACATTAGAAATTGATCATGATGTATTAAAATATATTAAAAATCATCAACTATATTCTAAAAATGTGGTACAATAAAATCATAACAATCATTGATGTCAGAAAAACAAAAATTTGTTAGGAAATTTATTAGGAAAAAAAATCCTAATATAATTAAAATTAGAACGAAAAAAAACGTTAGACACAATAGAAAAGAGATGAAAAAGTGATTACAAAAGCAAACAATGTTGTAAATTTATTAAAGAAAAATAAATGCCAAATTGCCACGATGGAGTCCTGTACAGGTGGAGGACTTGCGAACGTGATTACCAATATCGAAGGATCAAGCGAAGTATTAAAATTTAGTGCAGTCACATACTCGAACGAATACAAAATCAAAATGGGAGTCCCAAAAGAAACCATTGAAAAATACACTGTTTATAGTATGGAAACTGCTTGTGATATGGCTTCATCTATTTCAGAGTTTACAAATGCCGACTACGGAGTAGGAATAACAGGCAAACTAAACCGTAGTGACCCAGAAAACCCTACAGAAAAAGATGACATTGTCTACATTGCCATCTATAACAAAAATCAAAACATCTTTTACAAAGAAACCATACAAGTAAAAGAAAAAGAAAGAAGCGAAAATAAAAACGTCATCATTGAAAAAACACTAGAAATGCTAGAGCAAATATTATAATTGCTCTTTTAAAGTTTCCATGTTATAATCGAAAAGAGGTGAAAAGACTTGAAAAAAGAATACAAAAATGAAGAAGAATTTTTAAAAGACTATGACTCTAGTGCGTTTGAAAAATTATCACTCACAACAGACATATTATTATTTAGTGTATCAGATGGAACCAAAGAAAATTATCGCAAACTAAACGAAAAACACTTTAGTATTCTACTTGTAAAACGAAGTGACTACCCATTTAAAGACAAATGGTGCCTGCCAGGCGGATTTATTAAAATGGACGAAACCATCGATGAAGCAGCCATCCGTATTTTAGCAAGCGAAACCAATCTGCACAATATCTATATGGAACAACTCTATACCTTTGGAGATGTAAATAGAGACCCTAGAATGAGAATCATTAGTACCACGTATATGGCTCTTGTAGACAAAAATACACTATTAGAAACCATTTCCTTAAAAGCATCCTGGTTTCGAGTAACCATGAGAGAAGATAACGATGAAATAGAGATTACCTTGGATAATGGAACCGAAACTTTAAAATTCAAAGTGAAAAAAATATTAATTTCAAAAACAACAGACCGCTATCAATATCAAATTACAGAAAATGATTCCCTCGCATTTGATCATGCAGAAGTTATTATCACAGGAATCGAAAGACTCAAAAACAAAGTAAACTATACAGACATCGTATTTCACATGATGCCAGAATACTTTACATTAGGAGAACTACAACAAGTTTATGAAATCATACTTGGGAAAAAGTTACTCGATCCAGCCTTCCGAAGAATCATTGGAAAAAAGGTTGAAAAAACAAAAAAAATGAAAACAGGAGAAGGACATAGACCATCCGTTTTATTTCGATATAAAGGAGGAAAATCGTGAAAAAACTTATAATTCTCTGTCTTTTTCTTTGTATCGGATGTACAAAAAAAGCAGAAGTACATGAAATAGATGTAAGAACTGCTAAAGACATGATGAATGATGCCATCGTACTAGATGTCAGAACCAAAACAGAATATGAAGAAGAACACATAAAAGGAGCGATTAATATTCCATTAGATTCAATAAAAATAGGAAACAAAAAACTTCCAAACAAAGACAAAACAATACTCGTTTACTGTAAAAGTGGATCTAGAAGCAAAGAAGCCTCTTCAAAACTAGTAAACATGGGATATAAAAATATCTATAACTTTGGAGGAATCGATGATTGGCCATATGAAACAATTACAACCGCTCCCATCAGTGCTTCCAAAAAAACAGCTTTTGAAAACTCTGTAAAAAACATTATAAAAAGTATCGAAATGAATTATGTTGCATCAATGGTGGAAACAGATAACCTAGAAAAAACATACACATTTCCATCTGATGAATTAAATATAGCAGGTATTAGACCAACAGGAGGAACAATAACCATTACAACAGATGGGAAAACACATGGAGCTGTTTACAATACCGATTACTGCGCAATCAAAAAAGTGGATGACAGTAACCCAGTGATCACAAACTATGTAGAAGGAATGTGTAATGAGTCTTCCAAATAAAAGAAAGGAGCACAACATGAAAAAAATCGCACTTATTTCAACCATTTGCTTGCTCATAGACCAATTATCAAAACTTATTTTAGAACACATCTACCACCTCAATCAAACAACAACAATCATTCCATCTTTTTTCGCCTTCACTTATGTCAAAAACGAAGGTGCTGCTTGGAGTATTTTAGCAGGAAATCAAGTATTTTTAATTCTGATATCGATCACATCTATTTTTTTACTGTATCACTTTTTCATTAAAAACAAAAAAACAAATATGATAGAAAATATTAGTTACGGACTACTATTTGGAGGAATATTTGGAAATTTAATCGATCGCATCATAAGAGGATACGTCGTTGATTTTTTTGACTTTACAATTTTTAACTATCACTTTCCTGTATTCAATATAGCAGACATCTGTATTGTGATTGGTGTATTACTATTAATGATTCAAATATGGAAAGGAGAAACACATGAAAATAGAAGTAGACAAAAACCACAAACGAATGGATCAATATCTGATGGAAACATTGGATATAAGTAGAAGTAAAATTCAAAAAATGATTGCTGAAAATGTCATTTTGTTAAATGGGAAACCAACCAAAAGTAGTGCTTCAGTAAAACCAAATGATCAAATCGAAGTGGGAGAATTAAAAGAAGAAACCATGACTGCCATACCAGAAAATATTCCACTAGATATTATTTATGAAGATGAAGAGGTGATAGTCGTAAATAAACAAAATGGAATGGTCGTTCATCCAGCCGTTGGGAACACACATGGAACACTCGTAAATGCTCTTTTATATCACTCAAAAAACTTAAGTGATGTGAACGGAGAATTTCGTCCAGGTATTGTGCACCGAATCGATGCCGATACAACAGGATTACTAGTCGTAGCCAAAAACAACAAAGCGCATGAACATTTGGCCAAACAACTAGAAGAAAAAAAGACACATAGAAAATATATTGCCTTAGTACATGGAGTCATTCAACATGATACAGGAACCATTGATGCCCCAATTGGAAGAGACTTAAATGACCGAAAAAAAATGGCAGTCATTGGAAGTGGAAAAAAAGCAGTGACTCATTTTAAAGTATTAGAACGTTTCAAAAATCACACTCTAATTGAATTACAATTAGAAACTGGAAGAACCCACCAAATTCGTGTCCATATGAATTATATCGGACATCCAATTGTCAACGATCCTGTATATGGAAAAAGAACATTAATTGATGATACAGGCCAATGCCTACATGCCAAAGAACTAGGATTCATTCATCCTAGAACAGAACAATATATGGAATTCGAATGTATGCCACCAGAATGCTTTAATCACATAGTAAATCAAATTAAAGATTCATAAAATAAATAGAAGTACTTAAAACTAGTGCAAACAAGTCCCAAAACAAATAAGGAAGCAACAAGTAGGCACTTTTTTTATCCATACTTTTGGTTTCATAATACAAAAACAAAGTACTAATAAATAGAAATGCAGTATCAACAAAACTAAAAAATAAAGAATGAAACACAAAAAATAATAGAGTATATAGTTGATTTAAAACATAATTGACAATTAAAATCCGAAAATACTCCTTATTATTTTTGATTCCATATTCTTTGATAATACGATAACTACTAATCGCAATCAACAAATATAAAATTGGCCAAACAATACCAAAAACAATTGGTTTAGGAGCAAAAGAAGGCAAATTTAGTGTTTGATAAAACGAAGTATCTCTTGTAAACAAAACACTCAAAAACCAAGGAATAAAAAGAACAAAAAACAAAATAACTTTTTTCATAGGCTCCCTCCTAAAAATAGTGTATGAAAAAAAAGAATGGATCATTCGAATTTTGAAAAAATAATATTTTTTGATATAATAAGTAACGAATGGAAGAACAAGGTTAAAAAAATAAAAATTTTACAATTATGAGTAACTGCCATCTACTAAAATCGAAACATTTGATATAAATATTTAGTAAAAAGAAGGTAAATTATGGAGCCTGGGGATATAATTATATACAAAGAGAAGAAGATTCAGTTGTTCGGAATTTCCGAACAACCGCTAAGGATGAAGAAAGGATGTTAACTAAAAATGGAAGAAATGATATTGAATAGAAATGATGAATTAGTCATGCGTTTATTACACTATTTCATCACAGAAGAAGGATATAGTCCTGTCATATTACATGGAGCACAAAATGAAATATGGTTAGAAAACTTAGAAAGTGATCTCAAAATCATTCGAATTGTATCCAACTATATTCATAATGATGAACAAATGAATTTTGATCTATTTAAAACCAGACAAATTATGAAAAAAATTAAACATAAAACATTTTCTTTTCATATGAAAGCCATGAGTATTTTTCTAAATTTAGGTGAAAATGTTCATCTAAAAGATTTCGAAAATGATAATGTTTCTTTAATGGAAATTGACTCGATAGAAGATCTACAAAAGTATGAAGAAGTGAAAACACGTTTTCCTAGAATTTTTGAAGATACTGATTTCAAAGAAAAAGGATTAGAATTGTTTGTAAAAATAACAGAAGATTTAAACAAAAAAAACGAAGAAGATTCAGCCAAAATGGAAGATGTTTTCAAAATAAAAAAACCAATTGTTACTCATTTATTAATAGGAATCAATTGTATCATTTTTCTATTAGAACTCATTTTTGGATTCAATCAAATTGCCATATATGGAGCCAATATAGCAGACTATATTAGAGATGGAGAAATATATCGATTACTAACAAGTATGTTTATTCATGCTGGGATTTTACACTTACTTTGTAATATGTACTGTCTTTATATTTTAGGACCTCAATTAGAAAGCTTTTTTGGAAAAACCAAATTTTTAATGATTTATTTATTTAGTGGAATCACTGGAAACTTAATGTCGATGTTATTCACAAATGGAGCATCCGTTGGAGCATCAGGAGCCATTTTCGGACTTTTTGGGGCCATGCTTTATTTTGGATATCATTACCGAGTATATCTTGGAAACGTTATGAAATCCCAACTGATTCCTTTGATTCTAATGAATTTATTATTTGGATTTGTGATTAGTGGGATTGACAATGCAGCCCATATTGGAGGACTGATTGGAGGAACACTCATTACAATCGCACTAGGAGTAAAATATCGTTCTTCTAATTTTGAAAAAATCAATGGTTGGATTATGACTTTTATATTTTTAGCTTTTATGATTTATATGGCTTTTGTAGGAATGTAACATGAATTATCAAAAAAAACTAGAAGAAACATTAAACAATTTAAAAGGAAAACCAACCTTGCTACTTCATAGCTGCTGTGCTCCTTGCAGTAGTTATGTATTAGAATATTTGTCTTCCTACTTTGATATTACTATTTTTTACTATAATCCAAATATTACAGAAGAGGAAGAATATCAAAAACGAGTAGAAGAACAGAAACGATTCATCAAAGAAATATCTAGTTCCATCCAATTTCTAGAAGGAACTTATGAACCAGAAACTTTTTTTAAAATGTCAAAGGGATTAGAAAACGAATTAGAAGGTGGTGCTAGATGTATCAAATGTTACTTCTTAAGATTAGAAGAAACTGCTAAAATTGCCAAACAATTAAATTTTGATTATTTTTCAACCACTTTAACAGTAAGTCCCTATAAAAAAAGTGAAAAATTAAATGAAATTGGAGCCTTTTTAGAACAAAAGTATCAAGTACCTTATTTATATTCTGATTTTAAAAAGAAAGAAGGATACAAAAGATCCATTGAACTATCTAAAAAATATCATTTATATCGTCAAGACTATTGTGGTTGCATTTTTTCTAAAAATAAAGTTCGATCTTAAAAGACCGAATTTTTTAAATTTTTAGTAGTAACAATCATGTAAAGAACAAATAGGGGAGTAAATCCCAATTGTTTGTAGTAAAATTACAGAATCTTTATTAGCTATTTTTCTAATCATAATCGTACGGCAACTTCCATATTTTTTAATCTTTTGATCTATTATTTTTTGATATTTGCCTATTTTGATGCTTAATGGAATAAACCACAATATATTTTTATCTTTAATTGTGAAATATGTAGGACGAGCATGTCCGTTTTCATGATTAGACATCAATCCTTTATCTTTAACTTTTTCAAAAAACGAATCTTTTATATGATAAATGTAACCAGTTTGTACTTTCATTTTATATCAACTCCAATAAATAGCATAACATAAACAAAAAGAAAACTCTATCAAAATAGATAAAGTTTTCAAACATTTTCGTTCGGAATAATTTATACTTCGCACCATCCGAGAGCGACTAACATTTCACGTTCGGGATTATTTATAACTCGCACCACCCGAGAGCGACTAACATTTTCATATTACTGCATTTATTCAAATGCAATAATAATATACTATATTTTATGCAAAAAGTCAATACTTTGTCATAAAATCGGCAAATTTTCATTTGCACTAATATTATATGAAATTAATAAATTTTTAAACATAAATTTATTTTACAATATTACAATTTATAATTTAATCTGTTGTTCTGGTTAAATGAAAAAATCATTCAAAAAGTAGTGCAACAAGATAATTTATATCATAGCACTTTTTTACAGTACTTTTCCAGTAGTTCTAGGCTATTACCTAAGAGTAGTTTAATGCCTATATAAAAAAACTCGCTTTTTTAGCCTTTTACCTCTATTGAACCCTTAAAATATAAGGATATTCAAAAAATGAAAAAAATATTCCTCCTTGCTACCACTTTTCCAGTAGTCACCTGCATATAATACAGTGGAGGTGGAGAGTTATGAAAAATTCTCATGAATTAAAAAATTTAAGAAGTCCACGTGAGAAACATTTCTTACAAAAAGATGGAACTGTAATCGCACATGTCTATTCGGATGACATCCATTATTTCAAAGATGGAACATATGAAGAAATTGACAATACGTTAAGAATGCATGGAGATTTTATTGCGAACGTATCAAATGCGTTTAAGGCCTCTTTTAGGGAAACTCATGGCAAATTATGTCGAATAGAAAGAGATGGACATACGCTTTCTATGTCGTTAAAAAACGAAAAAAAGGTAAGTCCAAAATATGAAGGAAAGGAGGTTATCTATGAAGACATCTTAGATGGTGTAGATATTCATTATACGTTATATCCAACCAAAGTAAAAGAAGATATCATTTTAAAAGAAAATCATTTCAATGAAATTGTGTTTGAAATAAAAACAAATTTGGATTTAAAAATACAAAATGGAATGATTCAAGCGTTATCTGGTAGCGAAGTTATTTTCGAATTGGAAACCCCTTATATGGTAGATTCTTTAGGAAACAAAAATCATGATATTTATTATGAACTAAAAAACAATTTATTGATTTTAAAATTAGATCAAGATTGGCTTAAAAAGGCTACTTTTCCAGTTACCATTGATCCAACCATTACAAACTCAGGACAAGGAAAAAATGTCTATGATACTTATATTTTTCCAGGAGATACCAATGTGGATCGAAATTCTATGGACCGGCTAAAAATGGGAGTAGAAAGAGTAAACAACCAAGATATCGCAAATCGAGCGTTACTTAAATTTGATTTACCAACCATTGGAACAGGAAGTCAAGTGATTTCTGCAGAAGCACATTTAATAGGGTATATTACGGATCAAATGTATGCCAAAAGTGAAAACGTTACAATTCATAGAGTAACAGAAGATTGGAATGAAACAACCGCCAATTGGAATACGATGTATAATAAATATGATCCTAGAGTAGAAGATTATAACCCTATTTATTTCAGTTTTACGATCGAGGGCAATACCAAACAAGCACAAGATAATGTGTTTGATATTACGAATTTAGTAAAAAAGTGGTATTCAGGAATTCCTAATTATGGAATACTCATCAAATCAGAAAAGGAAGTATACAAAAATGGTTCTCTTTTAGCCCAAGTATTTTCTAAAAACAACACAGTAACAGGAGATAATCCAAAACCAGAATTGGTCATCCATTATAAAAATCAAAACGGATTAGAATCGTATATGGATTATCAACAACAAGAATTTGCAGATGGAATAGTACATTGTAACTTATATAACGGAAACTTAGTTGGTACGTTTGATGTTGGAAATACAATATCTGGAAGATTCCCGATTCATTTAAATTTGATTTATAATACTAATGATGTCATATTAAATCATAATTATGGATATGGATTAGGGATGAGGCTTAACTTTCATCAAATGTTAAAAGAAGACACGATTGATGGATTTTCTGTATTAGAATATCAAGACGCGGATGGAACCCTTCATTACTTTTATAAAGGAAGTGATCTAGGAAATGAGTATCCAGAAGACCCTAGTAATCCAAAAGTTGTAAGAGATTCTAATACATATTATGATGAAGATGGATTATCATTAACAATCAAAAAACAAAATCAGGACTTTATAATGTGTGATGCTAGTGGCAACACATCGAAATTTGTAAAAATTGGAGATTTTTATTATCTAGTAGAAATTACAGATACAGAAGAAAACAAAATACAAATAGAGTATGATAGTAATCATAGAATCAAAAAAATCATTGATGGAAATAAAGAAGAAATTACACTAGAATATAAAAATAATATAATTACTGTAACAAGTCCCAATGAAACGGGTACACTAACGTATTTAAATCATCAATTAGTGAATTTAAACACAAAAAATGGAATAACCACAATTACATATAACCATCAATTAATTCAAACAATTACAGAACCAAATGGAACAAGCATGGAATATGAATATTATGATATGATTCCATATCGAGTAAAAGCGATCACTGAATATGGAATCAATCATTCCAAAGGAGAAAGCTTAGAATTTTCATATGGTTTCAACACAACCACGTTAAAAGATAGAAATGGATATAGTACTTATACATTTAATAACCAAGGAAATACGATAGGAGTAACAAGCTTAAATCAAAATGAAGAATTAAATGATGCTTACGGAAAAACTTTTCAATATGGATCAAAAAATCCATATACAACATCATTTGGAACCATGAACAAAATCATGAAAGAAAATCCAACCATAAAAGTAGTCAAAAACTATTTGAAAAATTCTAGTTTTGAACAAGATTCATTATTGTTTACTGGAACAGGTGAATATGAAATTACAAATACAGAAGCCACTACTGGAAAGAGATCACTACATTTAACTTCTAGTAGAGAACAAGGAACACCTCAAGTGACACAAACCGTTTCTGTTCCAAAAGGAAAAACCTATACTTTTAGTGCTTATATAAAAACAAATGGAATTAGTACGATTCAACTATCTTATCTTGATACAGAAAGAAAAGAAGTTTTTGCCTATAAAACAATAGAATCGAATCAACAATTTGATCGGATTTCTGTTACTATTGGTTATCCAACAGACGCAAAAAGTGATTTAAAGATTACTTGTGCTGGAGAAGAACTAAAAGATTTATATATAGATGATGTACAATTGGAAGAAGGAAACGTTGCCAATCTTTATAATTTAATTGACAATTCTGATTTTAGTGAAGGAATCGGGGATTTTAAAGCCACCATTCATTATCCAGAAGATGCAACCAATATCAATCCATTACAGTTAGTAACATTATCGAATGGAAACAAAGCTTTAAAATGGCACACAGAACCAAGTTGGAGTCAGTCTTTAAAAAAACAAATTCCGATATCTGGAAAAAAAGGAGACACTTATACCATTTATTTTTGGTATAAAAATACAGGAATTGAAAAAGTAGTTCCTTCTTTGTCACAAGAAAAAGTAATTATAAATTTTGATTATATTGACCCAGAACCATCTTGTGTATTTCCTAGAGGAGATTATAGTGCAAACAATACAGAATGGCACTTCTTTGAAGAAACGTTTGTTGCAGATTACGACTATAATAGTATTTGTATCACTTTATTTGATTCTCATGCCAATGATTTATATTTAACCAATTTCGCATTATATAAACCAGTTTCTTCAGAAGTAAGTTACTTTTATGATGATAATGGAAATATGACTCATATGAATGACCCAGAAAGTGGACCAAAAGAACTTGTCTATGACAAAAACAACCAATTGATTCAAATGATGGATGTCAAAGGTTCTAACTTTGTTTATGAATATGATGATGTAAATAAAGATAGATTGTTAAAAGGAATTAGTGGAACTGGAATATCGAATGAAATGGAATATGATTCCTTTGGAAATCCGGTTGTAACCCGTATCACCAATAAAAATAAGCGAAGCAATATTGAAGGAAATTACTATATTCGTAAAAAAGGAACCAAACAATATCTAACTCCAGACTTTGTCAAAAACAATTTGAAATTAACTGAAAGCACTTGTAGTCATTATCCATTTACATTAATCAAACAAAATGAGTTATATAAAATCGTACCTGCAGTATATCCAAGTATGTCAGTGTATGAAATTGATCACAAATTATACTTAAGCAAAACAAAAGCTACATTATTTGAATTACAAAAAAATCAAAATGGAAGTTATACTTTTATAGAACCAAATTCAAAATTAAAGATTGCAGATCAAAATGGTTTGTTAGTTTTAAATAACGAAGGAGGGTTCTATTTAGAAGAACAAGACTCCAAACTCTTTATTGAAAATGTAGCACAATATACAGAAGATGGAAAGTTTATGAAACTTACCAAAGATACATTAGGTAGAATTACGGAATATGAAGTGGATCCTGTTTCAGGACTAACTACAACCATTACTGATGCAAAAGGAAATCAAGTTCATTATGACTATGACACAAAAGAACGTTTAACAAAAATAAGTTCCAATAATATTGAAGTGAATTATCAATATAATGTGCAAGATCAACTATCTAAAATTATATTTGGAAATAAAGAATACCATTTTTTATATGATGAATTTTTAAATATGAAACAAATAAAAATAGGAAATCAAATATTGATTACCAACAATTACGAAGCAAATAATGGAAATTTAGAATCATTAACTTACGGAAATAACCAAACGATATCTTATGTTTATGATGACTTTGATCGAATTTCTAAAGTTGTTAAAATGAATGATACAGATCGATATTATTATGATAATTTAGGTAATGTCGCAAAAGTTGTTTCTAATAATTGTGAGTATGAATACTATTATGATACAGAAAAACGATTAACCCATTATTATTGTGATTCATTACATATGTATTATGATTATGATATAGCAGGCAATCTAGAAAACAAACGTATTTCTTTAGGTAGTGAATTTTATGATATTCATTATAAACACAATTGAGATAGTGCAATTACAAAGGTAATATGGAATGATAACACGAACGAAGATACTTTAGAATATCAATATGATGAACTTGGAAGATTGATGGAGAACAAAATCAATAATGAATATTCCACATTCTATCATTATATTACAAAAGGATATCGAACTTCTTTCATGTTAGATCGACTTAAAGTAGGTCAAAATGAATTTTCTTATCAATATGATATTTTAGGAAATATTACAGATGTATTTTATAATAATACCAAAACCAATCATTATGTCTATGATGATCAAAATGAGCTAATTAGAGATGACGATTATAGACGGAATATTACTTCTATTTATACTTATGATTCTGTTGGTAATTTATTGAAAAAGCAAGAATACAACTTAGAAACAGAAGAACTAGTAAAACAAGATGTTTATATGTATAGTAATGATTGGGAAGATCAATTAATAAAATTTAACAATATTAATATTACTTATGATGAAATTGGGAATCCACTAACAATTGGAGAGAAACAATTTACATGGATAAATGGACGACAATTACAAAGTATTCATGAAAATGATAGTATATTTACTTATGAATATAATAAGGATTCCATTAGAACAAAGAAAACAGTGAATGGAGAAATAACCCATTATTATTTAGAAGAAGACCATATTTTATTTGAAAATACAAAATATAATATAATATATTATTTGCGTGATTCAAATCAAAATTTAATTGGGTTTCGATATAATGGCGATACGTACTATTATCTGAAGAATGCATTAGAAGATATTATTGGAATATTAGATTCTAATTACAATATAATTGCAAATTATCAGTATGATGCATGGGGGAAAATCATTTCTATTACAAATGCAAATGGAATAGAAATCACAGATACAACTCATATTGCTTACAAGAATCCATTTAGATATCGTAGTTATTACTATGATTCTGAAACAGGATACTATTATTTGAATTCTAGATATTATGATCCTACAATTGGAAGATTTATTAATTCTGATTCTATGGTTTCTACTGGTCAATCCTTTTTAGGACACAATATGTATGCTTATACTGAAAACAATCCTGTTTGCCGAATTGATGTAGATGGAGGGCTTTGGTTTCAAGTTGCAGGGGCTTTTTTCGGAGGAGTAATTGGTATAGGATCAAAAATGTTGAGTAACGCTTCAGAAGGGAAAAACTTAACTGATGGAATTATAGGATCTGGACTTTCAGGAGCTTTCAATGGTTTTTTGATGACAGTTCCATTTGGGCAAACCAAAACTGGTTTTCTAGTTGCCAACTATGGAGGCGCATTTATTGAAAGTTCAGTTAATTCTTTTACTAGTGGAGAAAAAGTAGATGCAAATCAGTTTATCATGGATACAACAATGAATGGCTTTAGTGCAACTAAAGCAGGCAAAATAGCAAATAAAGCTGTCCCTATTAATCCTGGATGGATTCGTCCTCAAAAATTTAAAAAGAGTTTTACTGGAAATTATAGTAAAAAGGTAAGAAAAAATATGGCAGTTCAATCATCAACTAATTATGTAACTACAAGAAAAGGAAATTCTGGATATTCCCAAAAAGCTATTACCAATAAATACTCTAATGCTCAAAGCAAAAAATATATTAAAACAGGAGCTACTTGTAAGTATTCGAAATATAAGAATGAGGTAGATTTTGCAATAAAGGCTGGTTTTGCTATTGGTATGGGTATTGGAATTTTTTGTTAATAAATAAGAACCGATAATAGAAGATACAAAAAGATAGTATCTTCTTTTTTTCAAATATGGTATGATAAGTATGAAAATGTATTTGTTAGGAGAATTTTAATGAAATCAAAACATAAATTATTTTTAATTAAATTATCTATTTCAATAACTGGTATTTTTTTTGTTACCGCATTTATTTTAGAAGGAATTTCAGCTTATCTTTTAAAAACAGGTTCTGACTACCAATTATATAAAGATAGAGCAAATATTTGTTTTGTGTTATTTGCTGTCTCAGCAATCATTATGTGCTTACTAATGGATTTTATGAAAATAACCCCAGAACGAGTCAAATCAACGAAACTAAAAATAAAATACAAAGAATATGACAAAATAAAAGAATGGATAGAACAACAACTAAAAAAAGATGGATATGGTGAAATTGAAGAATATAATGAATATCCTTACAAAATCCATTATGCTTATCAAAGAAGCTCAGATATTGTATATTTAGTAATGATAATCAGAGAAGAGGAAATGACAGAAGAAATGTATCAAAACTATGATGAAGCAAGATTTGAAAAATTAGGAAATTATTTATTAGAAAACAAAATAGTAAGAGAAAATGATAGTATTTATATGACTTTTATCATATGCGTAGATAGAGTAAACAAACACTTTTCAAAATATACAGAAACTGATATAGAACAATTTCCAAGACGGTATTCACTACCAATTGGAATATCATTAGCTTCAAAAACACTTTATATCGGAACACAAGAAGAAGGCATGTATAAAGGAGCATATAAGAAACTAAAGAAAAAGTTCCAAACCTATTTAGAACCCATAATAGAAGATACAAAAAAATAGTATCTTCTTTTTTTCAAATATGGTATCATAAGTATGAAAATGTAATTGTTAGGAGAAATTTAATGAAATCAAAACATAAATTATTTTTAATTAAATTATCTATTTCAATAACTGGTATTTTTTTTGTTACCGCATTTATTTTAGAAGGAATTTCAGCTTATCTTTTAAAAACAGGTTCTGACTACCAATTATATAAAGATAGAGCAAATATTTGTTTTGTGTTATTTGCTGTCTCAGCAATCATTATGTGCTTACTAATGGATTTTATGAAAATAACCCCAGAACGAGTCAAATCAACGAAACTAAAAATAAAATACAAAGAATATGACAAAATAAAAGAATGGATAGAACAACAACTAAAAAAAGATGGATATGGTGAAATTGAAGAATATAATGAATATCCTTACAAAATCCATTATGCTTATCAAAGAAGCTCAGATATTGTATATTTAGTAATGATAATCAGAGAAGAGGAAATGACAGAAGAAATGTATCAAAACTATGATGAAGCAAGATTTGAAAAATTAGGAAATTATTTATTAGAAAACAAAATAGTAAGAGAAAATGATAGTATTTATATGACTTTTATCATATGCGTAGATAGAGTAAACAAACACTTTTCAAAATATACAGAAACTGATATAGAACAATTTCCAAGAAGATATTCACTACCAATCGGAATATCATTAGCTTCAAAAACACTTTATATAGGAACACAAGAAGAAGGCATGTATAAAGGAGCTTATAAAAAACTAAAGAAAAAATTTCAAGCCTATTTAGAACCAATCATAGAAGACAAAAAAAGTGAATAGAACTATAGAAATATAGTTTTATTTTTGATATAATAAATCCATACTATAAGAGGGTGAAAAGATGGAAAGAAGAACAATTAACAATATCAAATCATTAGGAATGGATATGATTTATAATGCAGGAAGTGGCCATTCTGGAATCGTACTAGGAGCAGCTCCAATCATATATACACTGTATGCATATCACATGAATATCAGTACCAGTGACCCAAACTGGGTAAATAGAGACCGATTCATCATGTCAGCAGGTCATGGATCCGCTTTACTATATGCAACATTATACATGGCTGGATATGACTTAACAAAAAACGATTTAAGAAACTTTAGAAAAATAGGATCCAAAACCCCAGGCCATCCAGAAATAAATGTAACTCCAGGAGTAGACATGTCTACAGGACCACTTGGACAAGGAATCGCATCAGCAGTAGGAATGGCTATTGCTGAAAAAATGTTAAAATCAAAATATCCACTTCCAAAAAAGAACCGATTCGACAAAGAAAGAAGTCTCATTGATTACCGTATCTATACATTATGTGGAGACGGAGACCTAATGGAAGGAATTAGTTATGAAGCAGCTTCATTAGCAGGAACCTTAAAACTAGACAATTTAATTGTATTATACGATTCTAACGGAATTACATTAGATGGAAAAACAGAAGTAGCATTCAAAGAAAACGTATTAGAACGATTTCGCGCAATGGGGTGGTATACAGATGTCGTAAAAAACGGACTAGTTGTATCAGACATCGACAAAGCCATCACCAAAGCAAAACAAAGCGGGAAGCCTTCTATCATCGAAGTAAAAACCATTATTGGAATTGGATCAGCTTTAGCAGGAACCAATGAAATCCATGGAAAACCATTAGAAAAAGAAGACTTAGAACAACTAAAAACAGGATTCGGAATACCAAATACTCCATTCTATACAGATGAACAAGCAATCGAAAACTTTAGAACAAAAATTACAAATAGAAGCAATAAAAAATACCAAGAATGGGTAGAAAACTACCGAGAATACACCCAAAAAGAAGACATCAAAAACATAGATTACTTATTTGGAAAAAACGAATTTATTGATATTACAGACATCAACTTTGAATTTCACGAAAAAGAAGCAACCAGAGTTACCAATGGAATTGTTATGAATCAAATTGCCAAAAAAGTTCCAACTCTAGTAGGAGGTTGTGCTGACCTATCAAGTTCCACCAAAGCTTACTTAAAAGAAGAAGGAGACTTTAGTATTACAAACCCAAGCGGAAAAAATATATGGTTTGGAGTAAGAGAACATGCCATGGGAGCCATTTTAAACGGATTAGCGCTTTCAAAATTAAAACCATTTGGATCAACTTTCTTAGTATTTTCGGATTACTTAAAACCATCCATTCGACTAGCTTCATTAATGAATCTACCAGTAACCTATATCTTTACACATGATGCCATCAATGTAGGACAAGATGGACCAACCCACGAACCAGTAGAACAACTCGCAATGCTTCGTTCTATTCCAAACCATTACGTCTTTAGACCAGCCGATGGAAAAGAAATCATAGGAAGTTGGTCATACATGTTAAATAGTCCACATCCAAATACCATCGCGCTATCTAGAGTAGAAACCAATCAATTAGAAAAAAGTAATGTAAGTGGAACACTGCATGGTGGATATATCATAGAAAAAGAAAACGAAAATTTACATGGAATTTTAATTGCAACAGGATCAGAGGTAACAACGGCCATTCAAATCAAAAATGAATTATATAAAAATTATCATTTAGATTTAAGAGTTGTTAGTATGCCATGTAGAGAACTATTTTTAAAACAAGAAAACGAATATCAAAAAGAAATATTGCCAAAAGGAATTCGTACTATTGTAATAGAAGCAGGATCCTCTATGGGCTGGGAAAGCTTTGTATATGATCCGAAATACTTAATTACAGTAAATCAATTCGGAGCAAGCGGAACCAAAGAAGAAGTATTATCATTCTTAGAATTTGATTATGAATCAATAAAAAACAAAGTCATAAAACTATTAAAATAAGTTTTTATACAAAGCAAAAAATTTCTAATCGAAAACTTGCATAAAATAAAAACATATAACTTTTGTATATTAAGCGCTGTCTTGAACTATTGATAAAAAATACTTTAGACATTGAAACCAAGCATTTTATAATAATAATGAAAAAAACACTAAATAAAAAAATAATCGTTTAATACTACATTAAAACGTGGTATAATATATTCGGAATACAAGACTATTGTTGGGTGTTTGCCAAACTTCTATTATTGAAGGGAGGCTTGAGATATGAAAAAAAGAGTTTTTATTATAAAGATTTTAAATAGCATTACTCTCATTTTATTCCTTTTACTTTTATTAGTAGCCGAAATAAAGAAATAACACCCTAATTCAGTGAATTAAGGTGCTTAACTATATGGTAAGCACTCAACTTTGCGAGGAGTCAAGTGTTCCATTTTTTATTTTATGAAGTTTCCTTCATCTATATATATTATACTAGATTTTTAAATTTTATGCAAGATTACAATTGGAATATTTCTGAATAATTATAACATTGAATGGTAAGCATACATAGAAACTTACTTTGTATACTATGAATCAATAAAAGAAGTTAATAATTCTTTTCTATCTTTTTTTGTTTCCCACGATTAGATACCTTTTTAATACATGAGTCCAAAACATCATGATCGATGGTAACTCTACCTGTACTCACACGCCACTGATCTAAACTATCAAAAAAAGTATTTAAATAAGGAAATCGTTTACTCAACTCTCTAGAATCAAACATTCCATCATATGGTAACCAAAATGCACTTAGAATATCTAGTGTTCTTTCAATTTCTCTTTTATTTTCAAAAGAACATGTAGAGAATTTTTGATATGAATTTTGGCCCATAACCACCAAAAACGAATGAGATGACTTTGGAATGATCACATACTTACGATATTCTGGATTAAATCTTTTATGTTTTGGAATCGTAACAATTAATTGTCTACAAAGATAATCAGATTCTTCCTGGCTAGATATAATAGAAGATATAGAATGCGCTAAATCATCAGATAAATTAAATTGATTGGAATATGACATATTTTCGCCTCCTTGTAATTAGTTATTATAACATGTATCTGATAAAAATCAACAACTTCAATAACAAGAAAATGATGATTGACAAAACTTTGTTTTTCATAGTATAATAGTGCGGCTAAAGGGAGGAACTGTATGAGAGTATTAGAAGATACAATATGTTCATTAGAAGAACAACAAAATAAGACCAAAGAAACAATAGAAAGAATGATTGAGTATTGTGACATAGAAATCGAAAAATTAGAATTAGCAAAATATGACAAAAGTATAAAAGCCTATCAAACAATAAAAAAAGAATTGATTCAAAAAAGAAAAAAAGCAAATACCATTTTACGTTCTGAAGAATTACTAAGACGTGTTTCTATTCTTTCACTGCAACAACAAATTAACGAAATTATATATATTTTTCAAGTATATGGTCATCTATCAGATTTACGTCATAAACTTGTTGAATTAGATTATCAAGAACTTATGAGTGCACTTAATTGCTATGGAATAGAATGTGACTTTTTATTCCAAAAAAGTGGTAACACCTTAGATGATCTAAGACAAACCTTATATCAAAAAGCAGGAATAGAATGTGTTCCAGCATCCGTAATAGAACAAATGCAATATGGATATTATATGGGGTATATAACAGAACAAGAATATAAAACCATTTGTAAAAAAGCCGGAATTAAAAAAGCTGGAATAGCAGAACCAATCACCATAAATAGAACAATTATTGATTATGACAACGTGATCAAATTAGAAGAAGGATCTTATCCAAGACCACTTTACCAAAAGAAAAAGACTTTATAGTCTTTTTTATATTTTTCGATATAGACCAATCGCTTTTCCTAAAATAAATACTTGATCTAAAATAATCGGATCCATTGTATCATTTTCTGGTTGTAACCTAAAATGTCCATTCTCTTTATAATAAGTTTTTAATGTCACCTCATTATCACTTGTCATAGCAACGACAATTTCCCCATTACGAGCTGTATTTCGTTTTTCAACAACAACAATATCTCCATCCAAAATTCCAGCATTAATCATACTAGTACCATCTACCAGTAAAGTAAACACTTCCTTATTTCTAGGAATTAAATAAGCGGGTAGAGAAAAGAACTCATTTGGTCTTTCTATCGCTTCAATGGGACTACCTGCAGTAATTTTTCCTAACAAAGGGACCTCAATGACCTCTGGATCTTTGATATCAAACTCATTCGGAACCAACAATTCAATGGCTCGGTTCTTTGTATCTTCCTTTTTAATAAAACCCTTGTTTTCCAAATTGTTTAAATGTGCATGAACAGTAGCAGGAGAGGAAACTCCCATCGCCTTACAAATTTCCCTGATTGTTGGCGGATATCCATGCGAAACGATATACTCTTTAATAAAATTTAATATCTCTTCTTGACGTTTCGTTAATACTTCCATTTGTAACCTCCTTTTACATTATATGTAAAGTATAACACAATAATAAAAAAAAGTCAAACAAGTGTTCGGAAAAACATTGACACGAATTTATGTTCGTAGTAAAATAATATCAGAAGGAGGAAATAGTATGAAAGAAATGTTCAAAAGCAAAATAATGATTTTATTTATCGCAGTGGTGTTGGGAGTTACCTATTTCCACTCCTTACAAGTAGAAAAATTAGAAGATGAATCAGGAGAAGAATACCACAACTATATCGCTTTCAATATCAACTGAACACTTATTTCGACAAAATAAGTTTTTTTGATGTGTTACCATTTAGTTGGTGATATCATGAGAAAGTACTACCTATTCACAATACAAAAAGACTTTTATGAAGTATATAAAAATAATAGCTTTGTATTATATAAAACACTAGAAAACCTTTGGAAAACAGACAAAAAAGACTTTAGTTATGGACTTTCTCTATATGACGCATTATGCCAAACATTTGATGTCCCACTATTAAATAGATTCTTTAAAGGAAAATATAAAAATAGAATCATTTCAAAAGAAAATCGCCATGTTGTTGTAAACGAACAAAAAAAATACTACGTTTTAATTGAACTTCATTATTCCTGTACTATTGTATTAACCAATATTAATATGCCAAATATATTAAGAGACTTTAACATCTATAACCGTAGAATATTTGTTTGTGACTTTGTCAATCAAGACTTCTTTTGGTTAAATAACCAGTATAAAAAATAAAGAATCGCATATACTTTACTAAATCATCTTGAAAACTTGTTTTTTTTCTAGTAAAATAGAACTAAGGAGGAATAATATGAACTGGGGAGCATTTTTTTTAGACGTATTAAAACTATTAGGAGGCTTCATAGCAGGAGCTGTTGTTGGCTTTTTTGTAGCCCGTAATTATATGAAAAAATATATGAAAAAAAATCCACCAATCAATGAACAAATGATTCGTTCTATGATGGCAGGAATGGGAAGAACACCAAGCCAAAAACAAGTAAATCAAATGATGAAATCAATGACTAAGTATATGGACTAGTCATTTTTTTTAAAGGGGTGCGCCAGTTCGGTGCTTAATATATAGTTTGGTGAAACTCCAAACCTGGTAA
>CANAXT010000021.1 GCA_947365915.1 uncultured Mycoplasmatota bacterium | reverse complement strand
TTTTTTTTTATTTATTTTCATTTTTCTTTTAGTTTTGAACGAATTCTTCGCAGTTTATTATCCACTTGTTTTTTACTAATTCCTAATATATTTGCGATTTCGTTATAGGTTAAGTTATTCATTTTGAGTTCTAATATTTGAATTTCTTGTTCGTCTAAGTTGGTATTGATTTTTCTTTCTAGTTCTTGTTCTTCTTCGTTCATGATTAATAACGATTCTGGGTTCATTCGATTGTCTGATAAGACACTATCAATTTCTGATTGTTCCCTTCTTGCTGTTTCTACATTAAAAGAAATGGATTCATTTAATATTCGATGTTTTAATCTGCTTGCTCCTACAATTGCCGAAATAATTTTTCGTTCGATGCAGGTTTTGGCATAGGTATAAAATAGTGCTTTCCCGTTTTGGTCGTATTTGCGAATGGCAAAACTCAGTCCAAGCATTCCTTCTTGTATAAGGTCTGATAGTTCTAATCCTACTTTATTGTTTATTTTGTTATATATTTTTGTGGCAATGGAAATGATGAGTGGTTGATATTTTTGATATAAAATTTCACTTGCTTCTTCGTTGCATTCTCCAATATAAGACAATAATTCAAAATCGTTAAAATCACTATATTTCATGATTTCCCTACTTTCTTTGTTTTACGGCTTCATAGATCATAATTCCTGCTGCTACTGATGCATTTAAGCTATTTATTTTTCCTTTCATTGGAATAGAGGCAATAAAGTCACAGTTTTCTTTTACAAGTCGACTCATGCCGTTTCCCTCGTTTCCAATTACGATTGCGGTTTTGCCTCTGTAGTCAATGGTTTCGAAATCGGTTCCTTCCATATCTGTTCCTACTATCCAAAATCCTTTTTTCTTTAATGTTTCGATTGTTTGTTTTAAGTTTGTGACTAGGGCAATTTTCATGTTTTTGTATGCTCCTGCACTTGTTTTGATGGCGGTTGCATTTACTGTTACTGATCGATTTTTTGGAATGATGATTCCATCTACGCCTGCTGCTTCAGCGGTTCTGATAATGGCACCTAAATTGTGTGGATCTTCTAAGTGATCTAGTATAATGATAAACGGATTTTCATTTTTTAGTAAGTCTTCTAATTCAGAATATCGATAATCGGGAACTGGTATAATTATACCTTGATGATTTCCATTTGCAAGTTTATCTAATTGTTTTTTTGTTAAATATTCAACTCGAATATTGCGTTTTTGTATAGCAGATTTTATAAATTCGTCTTTAAAATTAGGCAAAAGATAAATTTTGTCTATTTGATCATTTTTTTTTAGTATTTCGGTTGCTACATTTTTTCCATATACGTACATGTTTGTTCCTCCAATATTTGTCTCATCATTTGATTTAATCGTTCAAAGTTTTTTTCTAAATACCAAAAGCCAATTAAGGCTTCTAGGGCTGTTGCGTGTTTATAGGTTAAAATATCTGTGTTTTTTGGGTGTCTACTTCCTTTGTGATTTCTAGCTCTATATACGATTTCTAGTTCTTGATCTGTAAGTAAATTTTGGTCTATCCATTTTTTTAAGTAAAAGGCTTGTCCTTTGGCACTGACATATTTTGTGGCCTTTTCTTGTAGTTCTTTGACTTTGGTAATTCCTTTTTCTAATAGGTATTTTCGAATATATATTTCATAGATGCTGTCTCCTATGTAAGCTAATGCGAGTGGGTTTAATTCATTCGGTTTCAATGAAGTCCTCCATTCTGTCAAAGGTGATATTTTTGATGATTCCGCTTTTTATGTCATTCATGATAATGGTGATGACTTTGTCATAGTCGATCTCTCCTCCACGCATTAGGCAACCTCTTTTTTTTCCAATTTCTTCTAATGTTTCTATAATATCTTCTGAAATTTGGTCTAAGTTATATCGTTCTTTTATGATGTTTGGGTAATATTTTTCTAGTGTTCTTAATATATATTCTGTGACATCGAAGAGTGGTAAGATTTCTTCTTTGATGGCGGTTAAGCTGGCTAGGTTATAGGCAACGTTTCCAATATCGATTTTAGGCCACAATATTCCTGGACTATCTAATAGTTCTACTTCTTCACTGATGCGTATCCAATTTAGGTTTTTGGTTATTCCTGGTCTATTTCCTGTTCCGGCTACGTTTTTTCCACTTAATCGGTTAATTAGGGTTGATTTTCCTACATTTGGTATTCCAACGACTAGGGCCTTGGTTCTTTTTTTCATCATTCCTTTGGCTTTTAATTTTTCTTTTTTTTCTTTCATTTGTAGTTCTGTCATATTTAAGAGTTGTTTTTTTGAGAATTGATGTTCAATGTCCATGGCAATTACTTGATAGCCTTGTTTTTCATAGTAGTTTATCCATTTTTTTGTTTCTGCTTTGTCACATAAGTCATATTTGGTCATAATCATAATTCTGGGTTTATTTTTGATAATTTCGTCTAAGTCTTTAATTTTTGAAGAGTATGGTATTCTAGCGTCTACTACTTCATAGACTAAGTCAATTTGGTCTAAGTTTTCTTTTATTAATCGTTTTGTTTTGGCCATATGTCCTGGGTACCAGTTGATTACGGTTTTATTAAACCCCTTGTCACTATTTTCACTCATTTTTTTCACCTTCTTTGGATAATTCATATAGTTCTTTTTCATCTTTAATTATTTTTATTAATTCTTCTTTAGTCGGTAAATATGTTAAATATTTAGAAGCATATACATTTTTGACATTATCTCCTAAAGTCATTTCCACAACTGCATCATCCTTATCTGCACATAGGAGGATACCAATAGGTTCATTTTCGCCTTCAATCATTTGAGTTTTTTTATAATAATTAACATACATTTGCATTTGTCCTATGTCTTGATGTGTTAATTTCCCAATTTTTAAATCTATTATAACAAAACATTTAGCAAGTCTATTATAAAAAATTAAATCTGAATAATAATATTCTGAACCTATTTTTATTCTTTGCTGACTAGCAACAAAAGAAAATCCTCTTCCTAATTCAAGCAAAAATTCTGTTAAATGTGACAATAATGCACTCTCTAAATCTGTTTCTAAATAATTTCTATTTTCCTTTAATCCAGCAAATTCAAAAATATATGGGGTTTTTAATAGTTCTTCTGGGTGTTTTTCTATTAAACCTTTTTTTGATTCTTCCATAGTTAATGATTTGCTTGGAGATATTAAATATCTGTCATATAATTTAGTATTAATTTGTCGATTTAATTCTCTATAACCCCAATTAGATTTAATTGCTTCATTTTCATAAAACTCCCTTTCTTCTTTTCTATCAATTCTTATTAGTTCTTGAAAATGTGACCAAGATAATTCGGTCGGCACTGCCGACCATATTGGATAGATTTCGTAAAATTTACGCATTCTTCTAATGCTAACAGGAGAAAAACCATTACCAAATTCATGTGTAAGTTTCTGTGATAAGGCTTCTATAATTTTTTTGCCATAACCAGCTTTTGTGCTATTCTCAGACAATTCATAAGTAATTCTTCCTACATACCAGTAGACTTCCGTCATTGTAGTATCTATATGTTTAAGCATACGTTCTCTAGCCAATATTATCCTATTTCGTATATCTTGATAAATATTTTCAACATTTGCTAATTCGTTTTCGTTATTTAATATTATTTCATTTTCCTTTTTCATTATTATCACCTTCATTTCATACTTATTGTATAAGGGGTTGCAATGTCGTAATCACCTTCCTAATTCCTATCATATCCTTAAAATTTATTATTATCGGCATATTGTGGAAGATTAGAAGGAATCTCACATTCATTTATTGGAATACCTTTTGTATCTAAAATCTTCATCAGTGCAATACTTAATGCAGCATTTTGCATAACTCTTTTTCTCATTTCTATTATAGCATGAGGATTATTTACATCTATATCATCTATTTTCTGAATGCGTTTTCTAAACATTCTTCTCCATTCTTCAATATTCCAGTGACCATTATATTCTCCCCACAAATACTCTTCTAATTTCCTTGATGCTATTATGACCTCTATTATTTGTTCTTCTTCATCTGTAAATAAATTCTTATTCATCTACTTCACCACTACTTTCATTTAAATATTTATTATAGAACTCATCCATGGAAGAAATATATTTCTGATCCTGAATGATTCTATACTTTTCGTATTCGCTTTCTGCTTTTTCTACTGCTTCTTTATGGATTATATTTCCTGAATGTTTTAAAATACTTTTTCTTCTGAATATTGCAGGTATCCCGACTTCAAATACTTTTGCCATTCCTTTTTGGGATAACCATAAGGTTTCATCTTTATATATTGCATCTACAATAATATTTCCATTTTTGTTTTTATAAATTAATAAACTATTTTTCTCTTCTAAATCGTTCATTTTTTCACCTCTTTCTTATGTTCTTAAAAGTCTTAATCACCTTTTTAGTTCCGATTATAAATATTACTTCATAACCAACCAGTTTATATTTACCTTTTATTGTCATTCATTTGTGTCAATCCCCTTATTTAAAATATTCATTTATTATATTTAATAGGTTTTCTTTATTTTCTTCAAATTGCCTTTTTCTATGACCATTTGCTCCAGAAGGATGGGGAAAACCTAATAGACATTGTTCTCTTCTTATTAAATTTTTGCTTATCATTACTTCTAAAACTTCTTCAACTGCTTTCCCTAAAGGAATTATGACAATATCTGGTAATTGTTCTATTTCTTTATAAAAATATTTTTCTAAATAACTTTTTAGTATTTCACTATCTAATATTTTAGGGCCAAATCCTGCATAATTTTTATTTTTTATAAAAACTGGATATGGAATCATTGAAGTAGTATGAAGTAATTCATCTTTATTCCCAAATAAGTCTAAACAAGAGTCAATGTGAAGCTTGCTATTCAAATTTAACTCATCTAACATTTCTATTAAGTTTTTTCTCATACTTCCTGCAAAACGGGAATGTCTTTTACATTCTTTTTTTATTTCCTCATGTTCTAGTTTTTTTACTAATCCTTCTTGTGCTATTTTGTATGCAATGCTTGTCTGAGTCCATCCTGGAGTTATACCTACAATAAATACTTTAGCTTTTTTATTAATAATTTCATTATGTGGCGCATAATAAATTTTCATTTTAGAATCGTCAAATAATTCAAACTTCTTATTTAAAATATCTTCCTTTGAATAACCATTTAATTTTTCTATCTCATTGCAATATTTATTAAACATTATTTACTCCTTATCTATATAATCTTTTTTAAACATTAGTCAAACAATCTTCTTCAGTTATATTTGTATCAGAAAAGCTTATTTCATCTACATTATCTAATAATACAGCTTCCAGTTTCATATTTCTACATCTTTTTCTTTTATTTCTTCAATATAATTTTTATTTGTTTACCAAACTCTCTATTTTTGGTTGTTCATCAGTATACTGATATTTTAATGCATTGTCTTTAGAAAATGCAGATTTTTTTGTTTCTTTTTCATACAAATCTCTAGCACCTTTAGCTACTCCTCCACCCCTTTTAGCAACTCTCAAATTTTCTTTTAATCCTTTTGGCTGTTCTTCTCTTGCGATATTACGAGTAGCAATCTCTCCTATGTTTGTAAGTGCCACTTCTATATCAGTCATATTATCTCTTAAAGATTCTTTCCTAAGTCCTTTTAACTCTTTATATTCGCTTGCTTTCATTCCAGACCAACCTTTATATATTTCATTTGTAAGCAAAGCATATTCTATTGGCTTATTTATGCAACCGCTTTTCCAAATTTAAATCTATCTACAATTCCTGTTAATCTAGCTTTTATTTCTGTAATATTCAACTGCTCTATTAATTGCGATTTCAGGATTAAATACTTCATCAATTCTCTCACTCCCCAAAGATGCTAACCATAATTTGAAAGGCTCAACTTTTGGACTAGGAACTGATTATATAAGTCTAAGAATTCCTTTTGTATCCAAAGTATCAGTTTTATAAGATTTTCCGTCTGAAGATTTCATTTTCAGTTGTCGACATTTTGTCGATAACTCACTTTTTTCTTCTTCGGTCATTCTTTTTTTTAATTTGTACCAATAATCATTAGGATTTTTGCTCTCCGTTAGAGTACTTATAACATCAATCACACTAAAATAATATTCTTCTTTTTCGCTATCCCAAATACTCCTTATCTCATTACCTTCAAATAAATTTGAAATTGTTTCTAGTTTGCTATTCAAATATAACACCTTCTTTCTTATTATCATTATAAAAGAGATTACAATATCATAATCAACAAGTTGATTGCCTAGTTTTACTAATTTTATTATTCATTAATTTCACTTCTTTTTAATTCAATATTATTTTCTAATAAGACACTTTCTAATGTTTCATTTTCGTTTATAATATATAAATTTTCATAATTTCTTTGTAAACAGTCTTCATAGAATGGTACAAATACACTCTCCAATCTTCTTATAAAATTTTCATTATTTCCTCGGCTTATGCACTTTCTTTTTACATCTTCCCAATTATTAATATTAGGATATGCTATACTATATTTCATATTATTTTTATCAAAATAATCGAAGTGTTCAGGTTTTAATTGAACTAAAACAACATCATATTTTTTTATAGCTTTTCGAATTGCTTTATAGTAATTATTTGGCCATTTTTTATTTACTTCTCTTTTTGTTCCTTTTCTTGCTTCAACAGGTACATTTTCAAGATTCGTATTTAGATGTTTATAATTACTTGATTCTAAATCAATCACGTTACTGTATTTTTTACTTAAAGTACTTTTCCCACACGTTGCAAATCCTGCAATTATTATTCCATTTGCCATTTTATTCCTCTTTTCTATATTCCCAGAATATATACCATTCTCTCTTCTTTAGAATAATAATTAATTTCGCTTTCATCGAAAATACCTTATAATTATGAATTATGATTAATTTATTTTGATAAGTTTTTAACTTTTCTATTTTTTTATTTCATCATTTATATGTTTTCATTTTTTCCATTATAGATCATATATTTTCATTTCACAATTTTTTAATCCTCTATTTAGAAATTTTCCATCTTGTATTCCGTCAAAGTAAGCACTAAAGGCTTTGGACACTCCACTATGAGCTACAATCAATACGTTTTGATATTTTTTTGTTTTCAGTTCGTCTAAAAAATGAAATACCCTTTTAAAGAAATCATCCATATTTTCATTGATTCCATATGAAACAGTACTGTAATAGTTCCAATATTCTTCTCTATTGGTGGCTTCTAATGGTTGCCCACTTAATGTTCCACAACTTCTTTCTCTTAATCTATCATCTGTAATTAGAACATCACTACTGGTAATAATACGTGCTGTATGTGTTGTTCTTAATAATGGTGATGCGATCACGATATCAAAATGTATGTCTTTTATTTTGTTTTTTAATTCTTCGGCTTGTTTTATCCCTAATTCTGTTAAGTCTTCATCTATGGTGTCATAGATCCCTTTTTCATTATGTGGAACCTGTCCATGTCTGATAATATATACTTTCATGTTTTCTACTCCTTTGATATTTTTCTATTTTGATTGTTGATTACTATTTCATATTTTTTATAATAAATGCAACTACGTCACTTTCACTGATTTTGATTTTTTCTTTATCTTCTTCTGTGATTTCTGTAAAATATTTGCCTATGATTTTATATTTTGAAATGCTATTTAATGGATAACCTGGGTTTATGATACTAGATTTTGTATCTACCATATAAAAGTGCTCTTTTGACCAGGAATAGGTATTTTCTTCTCCTTTTTCATTGATCACAGCAATGCCATATATCCATTTGCAATTGATTCTTCCATTTTTTCCGTATTTTTTTACTAAGTTTATATAGTATTCTAACATTTCATCATCGGTTAATGTTTTATTATTTACTCTTCTTACACATAATCCTGGTTGGATATCTTTTGGAACGTTTTCTAAATATAAGGAATCGTCCATTCCTATTGTTGGCATGTTACTGATTCTATAAGCTTCTCTTGCTTTTATAAGGGCATTTTCGATTATATCTTTTCCATCTTCTTTTATGTCAAGTTTTAGGTTAATGTCCTTTAGGCTGAATACTTCGATTCCATTTTCTAATAGTTCCCCCGAAAATCGTTTTGATTTGCTTTCGTTGGTTGTTGCGAATAAAATTTTTTTCATTTTCTTCTCCTTTTTTAATAATCTGATTCCCTTTTTAAGTTTAAAGTAACATCACTTTGGGTTACTAAATATTTCAAGAATATTCTTTGTGCTATGGCTTCTCCTGCTTTTACTTTTACTGTTTCATTTCCTTCATTTCATTTATTGTTTTTAATTTACCAATTCCTAGGTAGATCTTTTTTTCTTTCATCAGATATTCTTTTATGCTTTTTCTTAATGTGGTATTTTCTGGCAAGTTACGATATTCCTCTATTTCTTGTTTATCGTAAACAAATTTTAGGATATCGTGTAAGCAGTCTTCCCCTTCTTTTATTTCAAAGAGGTTATAAAATTGATAAATATTACTATTTTGGTTCACTAATTCATGAATTTGTTTACTTAATAGCCAAGAGTTACAATAATAATCGAAATCATTTGTGTGAAAATATTTTTTGATATATTTTTTTGATTGTTTGATAGATTTTAAAGTTCGTTCGATATTAAATTTACTGTTTCTTGGGATGTGAATATAGATGGTTTTAGCATCAAAGTATTCAAACTGTAAATTTTCAATTTCAATTATTCTACCTCTTATAAAGTAAGCTCCCCATAGCAGTTGTAACATTCTAATGTCTTCGTTGTCTTGTAATATTTGTTTGATTCTTTTTTTATGGATTTTTATTTGTGCTTTATTGAATTTTTGTTTTTTCATATTTGTGTCATGATATTTGTATCCGCTTAATAATAAAATATTTGTCATAAAGGGACAAGTTTCAGATAATTTTTTGTTCCATAGTTCTCTAATTTTTTGTGTTTGATCTACAAATAAAATATCATATAGTTCTTGATACAGATGAAAGAAATGTGAATCATTTTTTATCAATTCTAAACTTTCTTGATATTTATAAAAATAGTTTTGATCATGTATGTTATAGTATTTTAATGCTTTTATTAGTTCTTTATTTGTTATCATAATAAGTCTCTTTGATCCCTTTCATTTGTTCATCATTTTTTTTAGTTTTTGTTTATATCGGATTGGGTTGTGTTTTTGTATGTTTCCTGTTTCATCATAACTAATTTCTGGAATATATAATCCAGTTTGTAGTTCAATATAGTCTGCAAGGACTCTTCTATGGCAAAATTCTTCTATTGGCTCATGACAAAGCAAAATTATATTTTCTCCAAATTTTGTTTTCAATGTCATTAATAATTCTTCGATATCTAAGTCTTTTAGTCTTGTTTCATAATAACTTGCAATGTATTCTGATTCAATTTTGTCTCTCATTTTTTTGTAATCTTTTAATTCTTGTTTTAGAGTTATTAATTGTTGGTATTGTTCGCTATAGGGGGTATATGTAATTAATTTGGGTGCGATTTTTTTATAAGCAGGTCCATAATATCCCCATGCATTTCCTCCATCGCCTGTTATGGATACTGTGTTTCCTCTTTTTATGTTTTTATAATTTCCGGTTCCTAAAATAATCATTACTTTCACCTACTTTTTTCTAAATTAATAGTGATCTTTTCTTGTTTCCATTTGTTTTACTTTGATTTTGTTTTTTTCTAAATGATTTTGCATTTCTTTCATTTCTTTTTGTTTTTTTAATAATGTTTGTTCAATTGATTCCATTTTCTTTTTCATATCTTCATATTCTTGAAATGGTACTTTTCCATAGAATTGTATTTCTAATTCTTTTTTTAGGTCTGATATTTGGTCTAAGGAGTCTACAATTAAGTGTTCAATTTTTGATAATGCTTGTGATTCATTGGATATGGCTCTTGCAATTTCTTTAAATTCTATATAGGCGTCATGATTTTCTTTTGGTTTGAAACTGTTTTTTAGTCCTCTAATTCCGTTATTCATTAGTACGAGTCCAATGGCTGTTCCAAATATACGATTTTTGGTAAATGGAATGGTAAATAGTCCTAAGGAAAATTTTAATAGGTTTCTGATTATGTGAAAGACACCGCGAAAGTGATAATTTATTTTATTTGTTCCTTCTAATTTTTGAAGTCTTTCGTTTAGTTTTTTTAAGTAACTTTGTTGTTTTTTGATTTCTGATTCAATTAGTATTTTTGCTTCTTTGCTGGCTTCTAGTTTGGTTCTGTATAGTTTCAGTTTTTTAGGGGGATATTTTGTTTCTTTTTTTGGTTGTGATTCTTCTTTTGTATCCTTTTTTATTGGTATTTCCACAGGTTTTATTTCTTGTTTTTTGATATTTGTTTCTTTTGATTCCTGTTTTTTTGGAGCTTGTTTTGATTCTTGTTTTTTTTCACTATTTGTTAAGTTATGTAGTAGTGCTGGAAAGGCAATTAGTGTTCCTCCTGTTAAGGCAATTGCGGTCATTCCTTTTTTTAAGTTGTTATCTAATGTTGTATTTTTAGTTGGGACTTTTGGCTTTATTATTTTTTTTGTTGTTTTTATGGGATTCATTTCTCTTTGTGGTTTTTGAATAACTGTTTTTGCCCCATTTCCTTCTACATTCTTTGTTGTTTTTGGTTTTTCTATTACATTCTTTTTTATTTGTGATTTTTGTGTAGTTGTTTTTATTTCTTTTTTTGATGGTTCTATTTTATAGGTTTTCTTTTTTGGTTCTGGTCCAATTCCGACTTTTCTTGTTTCATAGATTTCTACTACAATAGGTGGTTTTGCTCCTAATGGGTACATCTTAATGATTGTTTCCTTTTTTATGTAAGGATCTTTTTTTATGAGTTTCCATTTTTGAACGGGTTCTATCATTAGTTCTTGGTATATTTTCTGTTGTTCTTCTTTGATTTTTTTTTGTTTAAGTAGTTTTTGTTGTTTTCTTTTTTCTTTTCGTTTTAAAAAAAGTTGAATCAACCAAAATTGATAGATCCTATTTTTAACGGATCCTTTTGCTCCTTGTCCACGCATAGATATCACCACCTTTATTTTATCAGATTATGGATATAAAAGCTAGAAAAAAACAAAGTCACTGGTACTTTGTTTTCCATTATATTTTAGCAACAAAAGCCTGATGAACGTGGACCTACTATTGTCTTTGTATACTCAGTATTTTGTTTTTCTCGTTTTATTACACTAGAAAATGGTTTGATATCCAAATTCTATTTTATGGTTCCAATATGATTGAATGGGAAAATTCGGAAGTTCGTGGTTCCCAAAATATCACTCTTTTTAATGAGGCCAATGGTTCTACTGTCTGTTGAATTGGTTCTATTGTCTCCCATTACAAAGTAATAGTCTTGTGGTATTTTAGAGTATCCAAAGTCTTCTAATGAAAAGTCATTGGTAATGTTACTATAAAGATCATTTGTTTTCTTCCCATTGATATATAGTTTTCCGTTATTTACTTTGATATGGTCTCCTGGAACTCCTATGATTCGTTTTACGAGTCTTGTGTTTCCATATTTTAATATGACGATGTTTTTATATTGGTATTTTTTATCATATTTTTTTAACATCATAATATCGTTGTTTTTTAGTGTGGGATACATCGATTCTCCGTCTACTCGAACAGGTGTAATAATAAATGTTCGAATTAAAATTACAACTATTACAATTCCAATATAAGGAAGTAATTTTTTTATCCATTCCATAAGTGTCTCCTATAGTAAAAATAAGACTATGCAGCCTTATTTTCCTTATTTCTTCTTTCTTTAATACGAACTTGACCTTTGATGTCTCTTAAATAACGAAGTTTTGCTTGTCTTACTTTACCGCGTCTTGTAACGGTTACTGAATCAATTTTTGGTGAATTCATAGGGAAAATTCTCTCTACTCCTACTCCACTAGAAATTTTTCTAACAGTAAATGTTTTGCCTACTCCGCTTCCTTGAATGGCTGTTACAAATCCTTCAAAGGCTTGAATTCTTTCTCTTTTTCCTTCGATAATTTTTACGTCTACTTTGACAGTATCTCCAACTCTAAATTCTGGGATATCTGTTCTAATTTGACTTGCTGTAATTTTTTCTACTAAGTTCATGTTTCACTCTCCTTTTATCATTTTATGATCATTGTTTTTTTGTACAAGCGGATCACAACGTTTTTCATTTTATCATATATTTTAAATATATGCAATAGTTATCTACTTCTTCCTCCAGACATGGTTTTTTCTTCTACTCCATAGATTAGTTTTTGTTTTAGTTCATATTCTAGTAATGCGATTTTTTGTAATAGTAAGGAAATGTATTTTTGGTCTAAATATTTTTGATATTTGTATTCGACGATATCACGGTATCTAGATAGGTCATTTAGGGCGTGTCTTAATGCTTCTCCTTCATTTTCTCCTGTTTCATCTAATGTTGCTATAATTAAGTTTAAGTATTGATCTAGTTTTCTTTTGATCTTTTTTTTGAGTATTTTTTCAATGAATGTTTGGTTGATTAAAACAACTTGGTTTACCATAATTCCTTCATAGGGAATTTTATTTTGTGGGTTTAGTTTAAATCCAGTTAGTTTGTTATAATCGATTTCTATTTTGTTATTATATTTTTGGTTTTTTATAATTGCATATTTTCCTAACATATTACTCATCTCTTTCTAATAAATCTGGTCTTCTAAGTTTTGTTCGTTTGATTTGTTCTTCTTTTCTCCATTTTTTGATATTGGCATGATGTCCTGAAAGGAGTACTTCTGGTACTTTCATTCCTCTAAAGTTTGTTGGTTTTGTGTACACTGGGTAATCTAATAGGTTTTCATGAAAGGAATCTTCGATATGAGAGTCTTCTGTAATGACACCATCTAGTAGTCTTGTGATGCTATCGGTAATGACCATGCTTGGAAGTTCTCCTCCGGTTAATATATAGTCTCCAATACTAAGTTCTAGATCTGCAAGTATTCTGATTCGTTCATCAAATCCTTCATAGTGTCCACAAATGAAAATCAAGTGTTTTTCTTGCGCTAATGCGTAAGCTTGTTTTTGATGATATGTTGTTCCTTGTGGGGTTAGTAGAATGATTTTGGAGTTTTCTTGTTTGAAGTGTTCTACGGCATCGAATATGGGTTGTGGCATAAGTACCATTCCTTGTCCTCCACCAAATCCGTAATCGTCTACTTTTTTATGTTTGTCTAAAGAAAAGTCACGGATGTCATGAATTTGTATGTCTACTTTTTGATTTATGATTGCTCGTTTTATAATGGATTCGTTTAAAAAGCCATCAAACATATGTGGGAAAAGCGTTAAAATGTCAATCTTCATTTAAGAGTCCTTTTACAGTTTTAATATCCATTCTATTTTGTTTTAAGTCAATATTTAATACAAATTCATCTATATATGGTACCATATGTTTTTTGTCTTTTTCTGTAATGACTAAGATATCATGAGCTTTACTCTTTAGAATCATTGTAATGATCCCTATTTTTTTATTTTCATGATATACATTCAGTCCTATGATATCTTCTTTTAGGTATCCATCTATGTTTAAGTCATCTCGGTTCATGTATGCTTTTTCACCTTTATAGATGATGACATCGTTAATATCATTTATTCCCACAAATGTAAACATGTTATAGTCTTTATGAATTCGGTGGGTTTGTATGGTTACTTCTTCTTTGTTTTTCCCAATGTATATTTTTTTTCCAGGTATGAATTCGTTTTTATATTCAAAATCAGATAATAGTCTTACTTCTCCTTTTAGTCCATGTGTATTTACAATATCTCCAATATAAATAAATTCCATATGTTCACCTACTTATCTAATTCATATAAAATAATACTTGTGGCAACTCCGACATTTAGGCTTTCGCAACGTGGATCCATATTGATATACAGGTATTCGTCACAAAGTTCTAATAATGCTTCTTCTACGCCTTGTCCTTCGTTTCCCATTATTATAGCAAATTTTTGGGGATTTTCAACTGTTTTTATGTTTTTTCCGTGTGTTACTTTGGTTCCGTATATTTTATATTGTTGTTTTCCCAGTTCTGGTAATACTTCATATAGGTCTTTGACAATAATTGGTATGTGAAAAATCATGCCTTGACTTGATCGAATGACTTTTGGGTTATAAGGGTCTACGGTTGTCTGATTGATTATGATGGAGTCCACATGAAATGCGACTGCGCTTCTAATTATGGTCCCTAAGTTCCCTGGGTCTTGAATGCTATCTAATATCAATATTTTATCGCCATAGTGTTCTGTTTCTTTTGGTTTCTCGCAAAGTCCGAAAACGGTACTGGGACTTTCTACTTCTGTGATATATTGTATAACATTGTCACTGAGGTAATTGGTTGGTATTGGAAGTGGAAATAGTTCATTTTGTTCTAATAATAGTTCTTTTAAGTGTCCTGTTTTATAGGCTTCTAATACAAGGTGTTTTCCTTCTATTAAAAAGAGTCCTGTTTTGTCCCGATATTTTTTTTGGTTTAATTTTTTTATGTCTTTTATTTTTTTGTTTTCTATTGAGGTATAAAGCATCGAATCACCAATTTTATTTTATCATATTTTTTACTTTTAAGTCTAGGTTTTCTTATTCATTATAGGATATTGGTTTGGTTACTTTTTTTCTTTACTTTCGCTTGGTTGTATTGTTCTATTTGTTTCATTCTTTCTTCGTGTTTTTGTTCTAAATATTGTGTTAATTCTAATATTTCTTCTTTTGATAGAGTCATATCTGGACTTATGGTTCCATATTTATCCACTGATTCTTTGTGTGCTTGGTAGTATTCATATCTTCTCATTTTTAACCATTTTTCTCTATGTTCTGGATCTACTGGTGGTAATGTTTCTCTTTGGGGTTTTTCTTCTTTCGTAAAGTATCCGCTAAGATCTGCAAATATTGGTTCATATTGGTTATGAAAGGCCAAATTCATAAATGTTTCTCTCCAGTTGTCCGCGTTTTTTTCAATCCCCCTTTCTATTACTTCTCTATCCATTCCAATTCTTGATAATGTGTCAACAATTCCTTTTCGAAATCCTAAATCACATACTGAAGTCATGAAAAATAAATCTCCTCCATAATTATCATCCACAATCCATCCATCGTTATGTCTTCTCATCCAATCGATTTGCCATGTTATAATTTTTTGTTCATATTCTGATCTTTTTTGATCAAAAAAGGGACATGTTTTTACAAATGACAATATTTTATGTATATTAATATCACGCATTCCCACTTTTTGTTTTAGCATTCTAGCAAGCCATAAGTCATCTCGTAAGTGACAAGGTAAGTTATCCATGTTTAATTCTTTTGGTCTTCTAAAGCAGTGACGATACCATCCTCCATCATGAGGAAATAAATCCATTGTTGCTTTTTTTAGTATTTCGATATCTGCTTTACTAAGATTAGATTCTGGTTCTATTAGCTTTGGATCTTCATTTAGTTCGATATATTTTCTCCATAACTCATTTTTCGCTAGTTTTTGTGGTTTTCCTGTTCTACAGTCATATATAGTTAGTGATGGAAAATAATCGTAAAGGGGTTCTACATTGTAGTTTTCTTTCAGTTCTATTTGTTCATTTGTAAATATTTCTATATATCCATCATTTAAAATACTATGTTTACAAATTAAATAATATGGAATACGTCCTTCTATTTCTACTACATATAAATGGTCTATTCTATATTCCCTCATAAATGCCTCCTTAAACCTTTGTGATTTCTATTATATCATATTTTTAATTGTATAAAAGATCCTAGTTTTTGCTAAGATCTTTTTTTATTTGTTCCACTTGTTCTTTTGGTAATCCTGTAATTTTCATAATTGTTTTTATATCAAAATTCTCTTTGATCATATTCTTTACTGTTTCTCGATTTTGTTGTTCAATTCCTTGTTTGATTCCATTCAATCTAGCTTCTTCTATGTAAGTATTTTGTTCTAATACTTTTTTAGGTAGTTCCATAAATAGTCCTACGATTTCTTCATCCTTGCTGTATTTGCCTATTTCGTCCGCTAATTTCTCATTTGATTCTTTGCTCATTAAATCATCACCAATCGCTTCCTTTAATTCTTTTTCGGTTGTTGCTGTAAATGTTTTACACCATTTCATGATCTGTCGAGTAGACGACTCGGCCTTTCCTCTCTTTCTTCCTCAGTGAGAGAAAGTCTATCGCCCCTCACAGAACCGTACGTGCAGATTTCCCGCATACGGCTCTTCATGTAATCCTTTATACCCATATATTTACATATATCCTTGGTAGTGGTACCTCTAAAAATCGCCATATTCTTAAGTAGTCTTGATATTTTATCTTATTTTTTTGTCCTCTTTTTCTAAGTACTTTAAACCATTTATATTTAATATATTTATAGAATGTTGCTAGGGCTTTATAATTACCATTTATTCCATAGTACGCATAATGACCCGTTATCTTTTTCTTCAAACTTTCTCCCACCATTATTATAGGCTCATGCATTTTCTCATGTAACCATTTCTTAATATTTTCTTTCTTTGGTTTCATTTTCTTCTTTGCGGTTTTGATTATAATTCTATATTTTCTTGTTTTTGTTCTTCCATTATAAAATGTGAACCCTAGGAAATCGAAATTTTCTTTTGTTCCTTTATATCTTCCAAATGGAAGTATTCTCGTTTTCTCTATCTCCAATTCAAGATGACATTGTTTCATTCTTTTCCCTAATAGTTTATATATTTCCTTTGCTTCTTTTTCGTATTGAAACATTATTATAAAGTCATCGGCATATCTTATCAGATATGCCTCTCCTTTTAGCTTTGGTTTTATATGATTTATAAACCATGTATCTAGGGCATAGTGTAAATATACGTTAGCTAATATTGGTGATATTAGTCCTCCTTGTGGAGTTCCTTTATCACTTTCATAGTATACCATATCTTCTATTATTCCTGCTTTTAGAAATCTTTTAATGTATCTTAGAAAGTTCTTATCTGCTATTGTTATTTCTAGTGCTTTCATCAACATTTCTTGGTCAACATTATCAAAGAAGCCTTTAATGTCACAATCTAATATGTAATTTACTTTCTTTGTCATTATTGTTTGATTGATTTCTCTTATTGCTTGATGACAGTTTCTATCTTTCCTAAACCCATAAGAGCAATCTAGAAATATATTTTCATATATTTCATTTAATATCTCCGCCATACTTCCTTGTATTAGTTTGTCTTCATATGATGGTATTCCTAATGGTCTTAATTTACCATTTGCTTTTGGTATATATGTTCTTCTTACTGGTTGTGGTTTGTAACTAAAGTTTCTCATTCTTGTGTGTAAATCTTCTATATTTTCATATTTGTTCTTGTCATATTTTTCTTTAGTCACTTTATCTATTCCAGCTGCTTTTCCCTCTTTTTGTTTCTCATGTTGTTTTAGTAATGCTTCTTTGTTGACTCTGTGAATTAATGTTTGAAGTTTATATCCTTGTTCTAGTTGGTATTTTATATCTCTTCGTTTTGTTTCCATGATTTTCTTCTCCTCTAGTGATTTCATGTGTCCCTCAAGAAACGATTACATGCTAGTCCCTTCGCTCCACGGTCATTACTCGCTTCATTACTACTATGAACTAGTCCGACTACTTATAAATCTTTTACCTGACTTAGTTTGCAAAACCTTGCTTCGATATACCCATTACTATTGGTGTTTTAAACCTTTTAGACTTAGGAATTTATAAGTTCTCCCAGGTATGCTTAATATAACTCTGTTAAACTCGCCATGCTCTAGAGACCCCGATGGCACTCTCATAGTATCGTCTAGCTTTTACAATACTACCGTTATTGTCTGCTGTGTCGAGAAGCACATCGACTACCATTATTTCTAACTAACGAGGCTAAACAGCTTCACGCTTTTGCATTATGGCTCGAATACTTGCTTGTCTACGCTTAAACCTAACCTCGCGGTTTCGGCTCTAAGACTAGCTACTAGCGACTTGCCAAGTCTTACTAGGTTGGGTTCCCACCAACTATATATTAAACACCGAACTGGCGCACTCTCGTCTTTACTAGTATACCATAGTTTTGATCCTAGTACCATATCTATGATATCGATTTGGAATTTTTTTGATAGGATTTCTCCTTTTTCATTGGTTAGAAAATATGATTCTTTGATATTTTTGTCATTACATCTAAAGTTATTTAATTGAATTTGTAAGGTTCTTTCAATATGTGTGTAGTTATTATCTCCATATTTTAGTTGTCTTCCATGAATGCTACAAGCAGATACTAAATTTCTTTCTGTTATGTATTCTGATCCACGATTGGATAGTTCTATGTTGATTTTTTCTTGTCCAAAACGGATGACTAAATCGACTTGGATATTTTTATCTTTTTTGTGCTCAAGTTTTAAATTTCTAGGTTGTATGGTTACATTTCCTTTGATTTTATTATATGGGATTTTTAGATAATCTGATAGAAAGTATTCTATTAAATCAATATTGTCTGGATTATTAAATATGGCAGCAAATACATAATCAAATGAGAGTGGAACGATTTCTCCTGGAGCTAATTCTTGTTTTCTTTTATCCATGATGCTCCTCCTTTCGGATATCAGATTATCACTTCAGTATTTTTTATACAAATGATACTTTTTCAAAATTTGTTTTATTCTATTATTCAATTTTTTCAATTTTGTTTATCAAATTTTATCTAGTTGATGTTCTAATTGTTATAAAAAGACAAAGTTTATAGTTTTTTTTGTGCAAAATAAAGAGTGATTTTATTTCACTCTTTATTTACTCTGTTTTCCTTTTCTTTCTACAAACCAAACGCCACTGATATCACAACTACTACTTGCAGGTGCTGGATTTGGCATTGGCAGTTTGATTAAGACTGGAATTTTGAAGGCATTTCCAAATGCAATACAGGTTCCTGGTTGTAAAATTCGTAGTCTTTTTACTACTTCATTCGTGATGTTTGGAACCATTTTTTGAATGTATTCAACATCTACTGGGTGTAACATTTTAAAGATTAAAAAGTTACTACATTGTGATAAACTTGTTGAAGATAATTCGCTTGGTCGTTGTGAGATGAGTCCTAGTAAGACTCCATATTTTCTTCCTTCTTTGGTAATTCGGTCAAATATGTTATATCCTAGTAGTTCTACATCGTTATCGTTTTGTACATATCTATGTGCTTCTTCTAGGATGATGTGAAATGGAAGTGTGGCTCTTTTTTCTAAGTTTTTCGCGTAATCAAATAATAGTTTTGAGTATATTTTCGTAATTGTTTTGGCAAATCGATCATCTACATAGTTGATATTGAAATTAATAATTTGTGCTTTTCTTCCATCATAGGCTGTTAGTAAGCCTCTAATATATTGTTCTTTGGAAACGTATTCTTCTACGTCAAAATAGGTACTATATTCACTATTTACTAATGAGTGGAGGCGAACTTTTAATACATTGGCTTCATCAAATACTTTATCACTTTTTAAAACTCCTTCAGCGATTAGGGCAAAATCAAAGGCATCTTTTAAGTCTTTTAGGGTATATTTGAATGTTCCGTCTGGCATTTTTAGTTCTAGTTCATCATTTAAAAATGTCTGCATAAATGTGGTAAGTAGTTCCATTTCTCTAATTTTTCCTGATGCATCTATTAGTAAGCATTGTTTTAATGGTCTTGTGTATCCTGGTTGGAAAATCGGTGTTTCTAAGTTTAGTTCTTTGGTATTATATGTGGTTAATACGGAAAATATTTGGTCTCTTATTTGTGCTGGTGGTCTACCACTTGCTAGGATATCTAAAATGGCACGTGCTATTATATCGTTTTTATGTTTGATAACGGTTTCTTCTTCTCTACCAAATATGGTAACTAGTTTTAAGGCTTGTTCGATAATTGGTAGTTGTGATGCTTTTTCGGCGTTTAAAAGAATGGCGATATCATCAGTGTCTAATAACCATAATGGGATTTTTAATGTTTCTGTTTCGCTAAATTTAGTGTTGGTTGTGTATGATTTAAAGCTTATTTCTGGAACTTTACTATGTAAGTCTTTAAAGGCATTGTGGTATTCTCCATAAGCATCAAAGATGAAAATGCTGGAACGATATGCGATTGAGTTTTTCTTTTGAAATAGGTTTTGAATAATTCTGGCTACACTGCATGATTTTCCACTTCCTGTTGAGCCGAAGATGGCAAAGTGGTTACTGAAAAATTGATTGATATTTACGCCTATTTTTACTCCTTCATAAATTGCGCTTTCTCCAATTACTAAGTCTTTGTTTTCTTTGTAGTCATCCATTCCTATGATAATTGGAATTTTTTCTTTTGAGATGAGTTTAACGGTTGCTGAAAAGGATGGTTTTCGAATGACTCCGAAAACGAATTTGTCATTCATGAGTTCTCCTTGTAGACTGATGGATCCAATTCCATCTTTGATTTCTATGATTTCTCCTATAAATTTTCGGTCTGTTTCTTCCATAATGACATGATTATTTAATATACTTTGAAATTTATCTAATTCTATGTTTAGTTTTATTAAAATGATGTCGTCTTCAATTCCTATGATTTTTCCTAACATATTGGTACCTCCCTATCATAAAATATTATACTCTATTTTGGAAGAAATAAAAAGAGAAAGTTTTCTCTTTTTGGAATTTTGTTTCATTTGATTGTAAGTCTTAGTTAGTCTAATAGGACTACTCGGAAAGAATTGGTGCTGTAACTATTACCACTGTAATAATCGAAGCTAAAAACTCCTGAATATGGTGAACCACTATAAACCCCACCACGGCGTAGCCATGGGTTGTTTGAATTAACGAATTTAGCACTATCAGAATACCATCCACTTGTTTCACTCAGGGTATGTCCGTAACATATTCCTGAGTTACATGCTGTTGTTGTTGACGTACTTGTATAATTATCATAATATTTACTTGCTGGTAAACTATCAAATCCTGCATAACGTATTGTACTATTATATACTCCCATTACGAATTCAATGCCTCCCCCCCTAGGTTACTATTTGTTAATACCATATTTTTCCTTCCTCCTTAGTTTCAATCGAAACCTATCTTATAAATGTAGTATACCTTTTCTATATCAAACTTTGTCGTTTTGTAACTATATAGTTTCTTTAAAGTTTTTCAAAAAAACAATTTCTATTGAAACTGTCTAATTTGATTTTCTGTTAAATTCGTTGCTTTCATAATTACATTGA
>CANAXT010000020.1 GCA_947365915.1 uncultured Mycoplasmatota bacterium | reverse complement strand
GTAGAGGATCTTTCTGTTCTTATTCAAGAATTAAAAGTAGAATTGGAGACTTGTGATTCTGTTTCTAAATTGGAACATGTTTTAAAAAGAAAAATCCAAATGAATCAACAGATTGAAGTAATTTATTGTTACCCTAGGAGAATGTTGGATTTGGATTCTTCCAATACTTCAGCGCAAGAAATGTTTGATGTGGCGTTTCAAAAATATTTAGAGACACAAAAGATAGACTCTTTATTCGAACAGAAAGTTCAAGAACAGATGGAATTGGTAAAACAATTTTTAAAGATTCATCCATATTATCAAAGGTATTTTGATCTTTTAAATCACAATGTGGCTCATGCTATTTCTAATCAAGATGTGTATGATGGACTTCAAAAACAGTCTAATATTTTGAAAGAAATCTATCAAGCCTTTGTAAGGCAAGATTTGGATTTTGGTGTTATAGAAGATGAGTCTGGAAACATGGTGAAAGCGACGCCAGCTCTTCTTCAAAGGATGTCTGAATCAACTGATCAATCGGTACGTGCTCGTGCTTATGAAGTTACAATGAAGGCATATCAAAGAGTGGAAAATATGTTGTCTACTATTTATCAAAATAAGTTAAAAACAGAACTTGGAATGGCACACAATCAAAATTTTGAAACGGTTTTAGAATCTCATTTATTTCAAGATGAACTTCCAGATCATATGATTTCAAATTTGATTGAAACGGTTCGAAAAAATTTGGATGTTCAACACCAATTTATGTCTTTGAAAAAAGAAAGAATGGGATTAGCAGAATTTCATATTTATGATGTTGGAAAAACAAGTTTTCCTTCGGGGTCTCGGGATATTTCGTTAGGAGAAGCTCGTACAATTATTCAAAATATGACAAGCATTTTAGGACCTGATTATCAAAAACGTTTGTCAGAAGCTTTTTCTGATGGTTGGTTAGATTTGGGTCTTAGTAAAACAAAACGAAAGGATTCTTTTAGTTGTATTACATATAGTGGTGTTCCTTATACGATGTTACAATATAAAAATAAGATTGATTCGGTTCGGATACTTAGTCATGAATTGGGCCATGCGATTCATACTTCTTATGCAAAAGAAAATGGTTTTGAATATTTTGAGTATCCTTTGTTTTTGGCTGAAATTGCGTCGAAAGTTCATGAGGCTCTGTTTTATAACTATATGTTAGGGCAAAGTTCAGAAGAAGAAAAGCAATATTTGTTGGAACATATGTTGGGAAGTTTTTGTACTTCTTTGTTTTCACAAACGCTGTTAACAGAATTTGAACATACAGTATTTGATAATATTCAGTCAGGAAAACGAGTGGATGCTACGTATTTGAATCATTTATATCGGTCTTTGGTAGAGTCTTATTATGGAGATTCTTTGGTTGTGGATGAATTGGTTGGTTGTAATTGGACTAAGATTTCGCATTTCTTTTTGTATCCTTCTTATTATGTGTTTGAATATGCAACAGGTGTTGCGATTGCGAATAAGATTGCGTTTGATTTGATATTGGATCAAAATCATATGCGTGAAAAGTATATTGAGTTTTTAAAAGTCAGAAATCGAAAAAGTATTAAAGATTCTTTACAAATTGTCGGAATTGATTTGGATGATTCTACTTATATTGATGATGCTTGTGCGTTTGTAAAGGTAAAAATGAAAATATTAAAGTAAGAAGTGGTTTGTCATGAAAAAGAAATTGGTTGTTTTGTTTGTGTTTTTATTTGTTTTGGTAGATCAGTTTACTGTGGTTCCTTTTACAACTAGTTTTCGGATATTTTCGAATACTTTGAAAAAGGAAGTGCAGATTGGTCCTTATTTAGAGGATATTAAAGATATCGAACAGTCGTCTATTTCTATTAAAGTGCCAGATTATCCTGATGCTAATGTTACTTTATATTCGAAACAAAGTGATCATCCGTTACCACTTTTGATTTATATTCATGGTGGTGGCTTTATAGCAGGAAGTGTTGAATCTGTTTCTTTTTATACGAAATTGCTTGCTTCAAATGGATATGTGGTTGCAAGTGTTGATTATGCTTTGGCCCCAGAGAAACCTTATCCAACTGCTATTTTTCAATTGGTCGAAGTTTTGAATTATTTGTATGAGCATGCTGATCAATATGGAATTGATGCTACAAATATTATGATTGGAGGACACTCTGCGGGGGCTCAGTTGGCAAGTCAGTTGGGTGGAGTTGTAACAAATTCTAAGTATGCGGACCAAATTGGGGTTCGTGTGAAAGTTCCTTCTGTGAAGGGGTTATTCTTACTTAGTGGTGTTTATAATATGGACACAGTTGGAAATTGTCATTTTCCATTTTTGAAGAAATATCTTTGGGCTTATACAGGAGAAAAACATTATTTATCTTATGATCGTATTGATGAATTATCAACAATTCGGTCTGTTACTAGTTCCTATCCACCAACATTTATTACGGTAGGGGATATTGATCCACTTGCTTCTCAAACAGAGGAGATGATTGAAGTTTTAAAAAAAAATCATGTAGAATATGTACCTATGTTATGGGAGAAGTCTTATTTGTATCATAATTATGTATATCATTTAGATACAAGTGAAGCGAGGAAAGTATATCAATCGATGATTCGGTTTTTGAAAATGCATACTAGTTAGGAGAATGGTTATGAAAAATAAAAAGATTACACGTAAAATTTCACAAGGAATGTATGTACTTACGACCAATGGTGGAGGTTGCGTTGTAGATGCAGTTTCACAAATTAGTAGTGGAGAGGCTCCACTTATATCAGTAGCTGTTATGAATCAAAATTATACAAATGAGTTATTAAAAAGTCATGATAAGTTTGCTCTTTCTGTTCTTGGAATGGATGTGGATCCAGAAATTATTAAAACGTTTGGGTTACAATCAATGAGAGATGTTAATAAGTTTGAGAATATGAAAGTGCTAGAAATAGAAGGTATTCCTGTGATAGAGAATTCTTTGGGATATATGGTTTTGGAAAAGGTAGATTCTATTATGAATGATACACATACTTTGTTTATTGGAAAGCTAGTGGAAGCGGATGTTTTTACTGATGGAGAAGCAATGACTTATGGTTATTATCAAGATCATAAGGAAGAGTTGCTGAAAATTAAAACAGAGAATGGGAAAACAGCGTGGGTTTGTACAATTTGTGGCTATGTTTATTATGGAGAAGAATTGCCAGAAGATTTTGTTTGTCCAATTTGTGGTGTTTCTAGGGAATTATTTAAGAAGAGATTATGAAGGTGATTACAATAAGACAATCATATGATTCACTTTTAGCAGTTGGTATTCAATAGTATGAGTTTCGTACTTGGAAAACCCAATATTTTAGTATTTGGAATTATTAAGAAAATTCTGTTGTTATTAGAGAGGAAACGTAGTTATGAAGGTTCTAGATATGATGAGGTTAAAAGATAAGAAATATATTATTTTTGATATGGATGGGACATTAATCGATTCTGTTGGAGTATGGAATCAAGTTGATCAGCGATTGGTTTTGGAATATGGTGGAATTGATATGTCTTTAGAGGAAGTTCAAATTGAAAGGGATTCTTTTTTACACGATAATCAAAGTAGTGATATTTATTTGGCTTATTGTGAATATTTAATTTCAAAATATGGATTGAATATTCATGATCCCAGTGAACTATTAAAAGTTAGATGGGATATTTCTGGAGAAATTTTAGAGAGGGAGATGGATTTTAAGCCAAATGTTGTAGAGTTGATATTAAAATTAAAGGCTTTGGGTTTTACGCTCATTTTGGCAACTATGACAACACAAGTTCAATTAGAAATTTATTCTAGAAGAAATCGTAAAATGTTGAATCAGATGAATATTGAGGAAGTTTTTGATTTGATTATTCGAAAGGAAGATGTTAAAAAGAAAAAACCTGATCCTGAAATTTATAATACAATAGTACAACATTATCATGCGAATCCAAGTGAATGTTTGATTTTTGAAGATTCTTATACTGGTGTTTTGGCAGGAAATTATGCAGGAATTGAAGTAGTAAATGTTTATGATAAACATGCTGATTTAGAGCGAAGTAAGATTAATGCTATTGCAGATTATCAAATTCATGATTATCAGGAATTTATTGATTTTGTGAATTCTGTTTATGGGGCCCATTTTTATCAAAGAGCATTTCGGGGTTAATTATCTTACAATATTGTAATGAAAGAAACTTAAAATATGTGTTATCATAAATAGAGGTGACGAAATTGAAGAAAATATTGATTGTAGAAGATGATGAAGTCATTGTTTCTGAATTACTTGAATTACTGGGGAATGCAGATTATGAACCTCTTATTTTAAAACAGCCCCAAAATTCATATCAAGAGATTATGGAAATGAATCCTGATTTGATTTTATTAGATATTAATATTCCTTATATGAATGGACAATTGTTACTTCAAAAAATTAGAAAAAATTCTAATATTCCTGTGATAATGGTGACGAGTCAAAATTCAGAAGCAGATGAGTTATTATCTATGATGTATGGTGCTGATGATTATATTACCAAGCCTTATAATCCAAATATTTTATTGTTTCGGATTGCAAATATTTTTAAGCGTATGAGTGAAAATGAGGAAAGTTTTTATTATGATGTAATGATTGATAAAGAATATGGAATATTGAAACGGGGAGATATGGAAGTTTCTTTAACGAAGAATGAAATGATTATGCTTTCCTATTTGGTTAGTCATCAAAAAAAACTTGTGACTAGGGATGAATTAATGACGGCTTTATGGAACAGTAATTTTTATATTAATGATAATGCACTTACGGTCAATATGAGTCGGTTACGTTCCAAATTAAAAGAGATTGGATATGAAGATGCGATTGAAACCAGAAAGGGTTATGGGTATATTTTAGAATGAAATTTTTAGATTATTTAAAAGATCGATGTTATGCGATTATCCTATTTTTTTGTTTTTATTTTCTTTTTTTAATGCTTTTTTTTGTTTTTCATTTTTCTCATGTTTTTGTATTTTCTATTTTATTTTTCATCTTTTTTGTTTTATTAATTTTGATTGATTATTTTCGAAAGAAGAGTTTTTATCAAAAATTATTATTTCATATAGATCAATTGGATCAGAGTTATTTGGTGTTAGAGTTATTAGATTGTCCAAATTTCTATGAAGGAAAGTTGTTGTATCAGGCTTTGTATGATATTAATAAATCGATGATGGAAAAGGTAAATTCTTATGAAATGGGAGTTATCGATTTTAAAGAATATATTGAAATGTGGATTCATGAGGTTAAGATTCCTATTTCTAGTTTTAGGTTGATGGTACATAATCATAAGGTAAATGAAGAAATGGTTCCTTTGGTGAAACGAATTGAGGACTATGTGGAGCAGATTCTTTATTATGTTAGGAGTGAACATGCCCATCAAGATTATTTGATTAATGAGGTGTCATTACAAAAGGTGATTTCTCATATTGCGCTTCAAAATAAAGATGATTTTTTAGGACATCGTATTGATTTTATTGTGGAAGTTCATGAAGAGGTAGTTATGACAGATTCTAAATGGCTTTCCTTTATTTTAAATCAAATTATTCATAATAGTATTAAGTATCGAGATGAGTCAAAGTCTTCTTATATTCAGATTACGGTAAAAGAAGATCGTGAAACAGTGACTTTGGAAGTTTTTGATAATGGAATTGGAATTCCTGCTACTGATTTAAAGAAAGTGTTTGAAAAGTCTTTTACTGGGTATAATGGAAGAATGAGAGCGAAGTCAACTGGAATGGGACTTTTTATTGCGAAAAATTTATGTGAAAAGTTGGGACATAAGATTATGATTGATTCAAAGCAGTATGTTTATACTAAGGTCACGATTGTTTTTTTAAAGAATCATTATTATGAAGTACTCAAGTAACCTTACGAAATTGTAAGGTTTTTGTAAGGTAAAACGAACGACAAATTTTTGGTTTTGTTTTATGATTATTGGGAAAGGAGTTATATTATGGAACAAATTTTAAAAATTGATAAAATTGAAAAATATTATGGAAGTCGTTCTTCTCTTACAAAAGCGATTGATCATTTGTCTTTTGAAGTTGAGAAAAAAGAGTTTGTTGCGATCATGGGTGCTAGTGGAAGTGGAAAGACTACATTACTCAATTGTATTTCTACGATTGATAAGGTTACTTCTGGGCATATTTACGTTGCAGGAACAGATATTACGAAGTTACGGGGTTCTCTTTTGAATCGTTTTCGAAGAGAAGAGTTAGGGTTTATTTTTCAGGATTTTAATTTATTAGATACGTTAACTGCTTATGAGAATATTGCTTTAGCGCTTTCTATTCAAAATGTGAATGTAAATGAGATTGATCGTCGTATTAAGAAAGTAGCAGAAGAGTTGGATATTAAGAGTATTTTAAATAAATATCCTTATCAAATGAGTGGTGGACAGAAGCAAAGGGTTGCCTCTGCTAGAGCGATTATTACGAATCCAAAACTTATTTTGGCAGATGAGCCAACTGGAGCTTTAGATTCTAAGTCATCTCGGATGTTGTTAGAGAGAATTGGTTATTTGAATGAAGTGATGGAAGCGACAATTTTGATGGTTACTCACGATGCTTTTACAGCGAGTTATGCGAGTAGGGTAATTTTTATTAAAGATGGCAAGATTTTTAATGAAATCCGTAAGGGAGATCATTCTAGAAAAGAATTTTTTGATCAGATTATTGATGTTGTGACATTATTAGGTGGGGACTTAAATGATGCTCTTTAAGTTGTCTTTTAATAATATCAAAAAAAGTTTTAAAGATTACGCCATCTATTTTTTTACTTTGATTCTTGGTGTTGCTATATTTTATGTGTTTAATGCGATTGAAAGTCAAACTGTTTTATTGAATGTTACAAAAGATACGAGAGATATTATTCAGTTGATGACGAATATTTTATCTGGTGTTAGCGTTTTTGTTTCTTTCATTTTAGGCTTTTTGATTATTTATGCTTCTCGGTTTTTGATTAAAAGAAGAAAAAAAGAGTTTGGAATTTATTTGACTTTGGGAATGAGTAAACAAAAGATATCTAGATTATTGTTTTTTGAGACTTTTTTGATTGGATTAATTTCGTTAATTGTTGGACTTGGATTTGGGATTATTCTTTCTCAATTGATGAGTTTGTTTGTGGCGAATATGTTTGAAGCTGATTTAACAGAGTTTGCGTTTACTTTTTCTTTTTCTGCTTCTTTTAAGACACTCGTTTATTTTGGGATTATGTATGTATTAGTTATGATATTTAATACGATCAATGTAAGTAGATGTAAGTTAATTGATTTACTCTATGCTAGTAAGAAAAGTGAGCGAGTGAAGCTTAAAAATTCAGTTCTTTGTACGATTATTTTTGGGTTGTCTATTTTTTTGTTAGGATATGCTTATTATTTGGTTACTGGCGGATTTGATACAATTTTTGGACCTAAAGATATTTTTAAACCGATTATTTTGGGTGTACTTGGAACTTTCCTTTTGTTTTGGTCGGCTTCAGGTCTTCTTTTGGGACTGGTTACGCGAATTCGAAAACATTATTATAAGGGACTTAATAGTTTTGTGTTTCGGCAAGTGAGTAGTAAGATTAATACGACTGTGTTTTCAAGTTCTATTATTTGTTTGATGTTATTTGTAACGATTTGTGTGTTGTCTTCGGCTTTGTCGATTAAAAATTCGATGACTGCTAATTTGAAGTCTTTGGCTCCAGTTGATGTTCAATTTTCTAAGGTGCTCAGTTTGACAGAGGAAGATGTGAATCGATTGTCGTTTAAGTATAATTTTAATATGATTGAAGATTCTAAGATTCCATTGCGGGAAACTTTAGAAAAATTAGATTTTGATGTAGAAAATTTGACAGATGTGACAGAGTTTAATATTTATGAAAATGGGTTGACGATACGAGATACATTGGGATCTTATTATGATGAGGCATCTAAAAAATATTCATTTATGGAGTTTGATAGTACTGAGAGTTTTGTCCGTTTGAGTGATTATAATCGGTTGATGGAGTTATATGGTAGAAGGACGTATACGCTTCGTGATGATGAGTATATATTAGTGGCTGATTATAAAGAACTTGTGGAAATTCGAAATGAGGCTTTGAAGCGAAATACGCCGATTCTTTTGTTGGGGAAAAAGTATTATCCTAAGTTTGAATCTTGTGAAGATGGCTTTATTTATATGAATAGTACGCATGCGAATACAGGAGTTTTTGTAGTTCCTGATCAGACAGTAGAAGGATTGGTTGTCAGTGAAAATGTGATGACAGCGAATTATGTTGGAAAAACAGATTCAGAAAAAGAGAAAATTGAGTCTTTGATAAGGGTTGATATGGAGAATCATGAGTATGCGAAATATACTGGTTTGGAAGGTTCTACGAAACGTTATTTGTATGAGGCAAGTGTCGGTTTGGGAGCGATGGTGACTTTTATTGGGTTATATTTAGGTATTATCTTTTTGATGAGTAGTGCTGCAATACTTGCTTTAAAAGAGTTGTCAGAAAGTAGTGATAATAAGGAGCGTTTTCGAATGTTGCGTAAGATTGGAGCGAGTGATGCTATGGTCAATCAGGCGTTGTTTCGTCAAATTGGAATATTCTTTTTGTTCCCTCTTATGATTGCGATTGTACATTCTGTTTTTGGAATTTTGTTTTCAAATCATATTTTATCTGTTTTTGGGAATGAGAAGTTATTGCCATCGATTGTTATGACTGCTTTCTTTATGATTATGATTTATGGTGGTTATTTTATGATTACTTATTGGTGTAGTAAAAGTATTGTGAAAGAGAGAAGATGAAAATATATCTTCTTTTTATGTATAACCATTTGTTTTTTTAAGCATATTATATTAGTAGACATTTTATTGGCACTATGTTAGGTGTTTACTTGATTTTTCTAGTTTATTATGTTAAAGTTATGATGTTAAGATAGAAAAGAGGATGAATATATGAGTGCGGAATTAGCTGCTATGATGTTTGATATTTTGTCTAAGCGACAAGGAGATGAGGTTCATTGTACTGCTTGGTCAAAAGGAAAAGAATATGAAAAGCAAGGAATATTAACGGAGATAGTACCTTATGAAAGGGTTACGATTGATGATTTAGATATCCCATTTGATAATGGTGTTATAGCAATTTCAGAGATTAGGCTTATGAATGGAAAGGTTGTTTTTGCGAATCCATATGTTGTTCCAGAAGAGTTTGCGCATTTAGTGGGAGAAACTGAGGCAACTGTTGCTCCTGAATCAACATCAGAAAATTCTGTTTCAGAAGATTCTACACCAGCAGTGCCATCAGTGCCAGCAGTAGAAGAGGAGTTTTCAGAGTCAGTTGTTGAGGAACCAGAATCTTTGGCAGTTTCTGAATCAACACCAGAAAGTTCTGTTTCTGAAAATCCAGCAGAAGAAGTAATGTCTTCCAAAGTTGTAGATTTTGAAGCGTTAGAAGCTTTTATTGGAACTCATGTTAGTGCGAAATCTTGGAGATTTGGTGTGGCAGTTCCATATGAGGGTGTGCTTACTGAAGTGGTACCATATGATCGTATGACACTTAATAATAATATCATTCCGTTTGCAGGAGAAAATGAAGCTGTTGAAGAGATTTGGGATGCGAATGGGAACATACTTTATTATGTTCCTGAGGCTAAAGGATATACTGCTAAGGATCAGATGGGTTTGGTAACTGCCCAATTAGAAATGTTGGGTCGGAGTGTTAAAATGGAAGAAATGGAAGGAAAAGGGAAATCAAAATAGAAGAGTTGATGACTCTTTTTTTATCGTAAAAAAATAGCGAAAACCACAAAAAATTACGCTATAGAGTAATAATTTGACAAATGGCAATTATCATATTATAATGTATATAGAGAAGAAAGGAGTTATTTATATGGTAATTCGTGAAAGATATTTAAATATTATCAGGCCATTTTATGATCAAGAATTAATTAAGGTTTTGATTGGAATTCGGCGTTCTGGAAAATCTGTTATCTTAACTCAGATTATTGATGAGCTAAAAAACAAAGGTATTGATGAAAATCATATTATTTACATGAATTTTGAAGATTTTGATTATGAAAAATATACGGATCCTAAAAAGTTGAATTGTTATATAAAGGAAAAAATTGTTGATGATAAAAAGTATTATATTTTTTTTGATGAGATACAAAATGTGAATTCTTGGGAAAAGGTTGTTAATTCGTTACGTGCTACTAAAAATACTTCAATTTTTATAACTGGTTCTAATAGTGATTTGTTATCTGGTGATTTAGCTACTCATATTGCTGGAAGATATGTAAGTTTTAAAATTACACCTTTTACATTTCGTGAAGTATGTGCGCTTTTAGAAGTCACTGATAAAAATGAGATAGTGGATTTATTTCGCGATTATATGAGATGGGGAGGAATGCCACAAAGATTTATGCAGATGGATGATATTTCTAGAAAAACATATTTAAATGATATATATGATTCGATTATTATTAAGGATATTGTGAAGCGGTTTAATATAAAAGATATTGATTTATTAAATCGGATTGTTACTTATATTCTTACAACTCCATCACAGACTTTTTCGCCAGAAAGTTTAAAAAAATATTTTGAAAGCGAATCTAGAGGGGTCTCTTTGGAAACGTTATATAATTATTTGGATTATATCATAAGAGCTAGCCTTATTTCTAAAGTGGAAAGATATGATATTAGGGGGAAACGAATTCTTACGGGAAAATATAAGTATTATTTAACTGATTTAGGGTTTACCAATATACTGAGTGAGGGGAAAAAAGAGCAAATTGGAGCATATTTAGAAAATATTGTTTATAATGAATTAATTGCTAGAGGTTATCATGTAAATATTGGGAATTTAGAAAATGGGGAAATTGATTTTATTGCTACTAGATTTGAAGAGAAAATATATATTCAAGTTGCGTATATTTTGTCTGATGAATCTGTTGTGGAGCGTGAATTTGGTGCGTATAGGAAGATTGAGGATAATTATCCGAAATATGTTATTTCGATGGATCAGTTTGATTTTTCCCAAAATGGAATTATTCATAAAAATATTATAGATTGGTTATTGGATTATAAAGACTAATTTCTTCTAGAAATTCTTTTTTGTGTATTTTTGTGTTAGTATTGGTTTAGCAGGATAGTGTAGTAGTATCATCTTAGTGGAGTGTATATGATACTATTTTTGGAGACTTTTTAAATTAAAATCACCTTGTATTTTGAAAGTAGTAATCAAAATAGTGGGGTGATTTTTTTCGTAGATAAAAATTTTTAAAATTTATTATGTAAGGAGTAAGGAATGAAAAAGTATTTAAAATTATTGTTTTTAGTGACACTTTTTGGTGTTGCTATGTTTGGTGTTACTTTGTTTGGTAAGGAGGAACAAGTAATACTTTCGAATAAAATGGAACATGCGGCTTCGTTAGAACCGACTGTTTTAACAGGGGGTGTTTTGCCTGAAGAGATTACAGAAAATACGGTACTTAAAAAGGGTGAATATACAGTTAATACCAATTTAGTGATTGCAGAGAATGTGACTCTTGAGGTAGAGGCAGGAAGTGTTATTACTTTTGCTAAAAACACAACATTGTTGGTAAAAGGAAATTTTAAAACTGTTGGAAATGCAGAAGAAAAGGTTCAAATTTTTTATCGTTTGAGTAAGTTTGGTGGGTTAGGAACATTTGTGACAGTAGATCCAACAGGAATGGTGGACTTAAGTTATACAATTTTGATGCATACCAATCCAGGGGATGATTCACATCACATATATTCGATTGTAAATCAAGGAACATTAAAAATGAATTATGTGGAAGTTGATTCGAGTTCAAAACTAGCAGATCAAGCAGGAGATATTATTAATCATGGAGAGATAGAAATAATGAATAGTGTGTTGCAACGAGAATTGGTTATTACTCCAAATACAATAAAAGCAGTTGTTCAAAATAATACAATTTATTATGATTTAAAAGTTGCACTGGAAGCTAGTGATGTTACTTCATTTAATCAAATAAAAAATAATTATGATAAAAATGGAAATTCCAAAATAATTAAATTGACAGGAGTTATGGTAAGAAGTGTTCGATTGTATAAACAAGGCTATATGATCGATACCAATTTAGAAGTGCCTGAAAATATTCAATTTATTATGGATGCAGGAAGTACAATTACTTTTGCGACCAATACTACACTTTTAGTAAAAGGTACTTTTAAGTCTTTTGGAACAGCAGAAGAAAAATCTGGAATTGTTTATCGTTTGACTAAGTTTGGTGGATTAGGTACATTTGTGACTATCAATCCTACGGGGAATATGGATTTAAGTTATACAGTTTTTACGAACATAAATCCAGGAGATGATTCAAAGCAAATAAGTTCTATTGTAAATAGAGGAACATTAAAAATGAATTATGTAGAAATTGATTCAAGTTCTAAAATAGCAGATCAAGCCGGGGATGTTATTAATTATGGAGAGATAGAAGCAACGAATAGTATATTGAAACGGGAATTGGTTATTACTCCAGATACAACGAAAGCAATTGTTCAAAATAGTACAATTCATTATGATTTGAAAGTTGCACTGGAAGCTAGTGATGTTATAACATTTAGTCAAATAAAAAATAATTATGATCAAAATGGAAATTCAAAAGTAATTAAATTGACAGGAGCCTTGGTAAGAAGCGTTTGGCTATATAAGCAAGGCTATACGATAGATACTAATTTAGAAGTACCTGAAAATGTTCATTTTATAATGGAGGCAGGGAGTAATTTAACGTTTAAGCAAAATACTATATTTACAGTGAAAGGAATTTTAAAATTATTAGGTACTTCTTCAGAAGAGGCTCAATTGAATTATCGATTTAGTACATATGGTGGAATTAATACTTTTATTACTATTGAACCAACAGGAATGATGGAATCAACTTATGGTAATATTATGAGTCAAATTCCTGGTGAAGATTTAAAATTGGTTTATCCTATTTGCAATAAAGGATTATTAAAATTTCATCATGGAAGATTAACAGGTGTTGCTGGCAGTAAAAGTTATACTGGAAATATTATGAATAGAGGGGATATTAGTTTAATTGATAATGATCTTCCAGGACGTCTTACAATTGATGAAGGAAGTAGTAACGTAGATGTTGAAAATAATGTTTTTGGAAATACTATTACAATTTTAAAAAAGCCAACAGGAGTTTTGAAACTTATTAATAATAAAATTACGATTGGTGGAGAGTATGTGCTTTCTGTTTCATTTGATAATGTTGATCAAAATACTTTTCGAAATATTAGTGGTAATTATCGTACTCAAGAGAGATTTAATGCGATTAAGATTACTGGAACACCAAGCACAAATGTAAAATTGACGAAACAAAATTATGTGTTAATAGATGATATTATTGTTTTGGAAGGGAAGATGTTTGAAGTAGAAGCGGGTAGTTCTTTACGGGTTGGTGATAAAAAGTTGTTTACAGTGAATGGAGCTTTAAATATATCAGGAAGCTTATCTGAACCAATTCATATTACGAATACTTCAAATAGTTATGATTATAGATGGATTGGATTTTCAATTGGTCCAACAGGGAAGGCAATTATCAGTAATGCTACTATTATGTATGCAGGTGATTATTATCATGCTCCTATTGAAAACCAAGGTCAGTTGATTATGTGGAATTCAGAAATTCGTATGGGATATAGTTCAAAAGCGATTAATTATAATACTTCTAATTTAAATCAAGTTTTGATTAATAATGCATTATATGGAACTGTAAATTCTAATATTCCTTTACAAGCTGCTTATAATTATTGGGGATATAAAACAGGTCCTAAAATATATGATCCAATTTCTGATTGGTATTCAGGGGGAATGTATTTAATTAGTAACAATATTTCATTCTATCCATATTATTCAGAATTTGTAAAAAATGATCTAGAATCAATTGAATTTCTAGATACTTATGTGTATGAGATGCCACATTTTGGACAAACAGGCGTGAATTATTTTACAGGAAATTATAGTAAACAATATACTGATTTTGAATTTTTAAATATTAACAGAGTATACAATTCAAAAAGTGATCAAAAAGGAGCTTTTGGTTATGGTTGGAGTTTTGGATATTCTTCTAGAATTGAACCACATCCGTTTTTGAAAAATACTTATCTTGTTTATTTACCAGATAGTTCGATTGCTATTTATGAACAAAAAGAAAACAGTTATGTTTCTTTAAATAGTCGAAGTACGTTAGAAAAGAAAAATGACAACTATATTTTTACAACCAAAGAAAAAGATGTCTATACTTATAATTTAGAAGGAAAATTAGAAAGTATTACAGATGTATATGGAAATGTTACCACTTTAACTTACAATAAAAAAGGATTATTAGAAAAAATAACGGATCATGTAAATCGTAGTTATACATTAAAATATAATGAAGATCAATTGATTACAGAAATTACAGATCCAATTGGTAGAAGTATGGAATATCAATATCAAGGTGAGTTATTACAAAAAGTCACTAGTTTTAATGGAATGCTAACAGAATATGTTTATAATTCAAAAAAACAGTTAACAAGCATTAAAGAAGATGGTATACGTGCATTAGGGTTAAAATACATTGAAAGCGGAACATACAAAGATCGGGTTTATGAACTTACAGAGTTACGTGGAAACAAGAAAGTATATACTTATAATGGAACAGATAGTTTAACCATCGAAACGGATTCTGATGATCGAGTTACAAAAACATATTATGATCGTGATGGTTATGAATATAAAGTGATTGATCCTAATGGAACTACGATAACGACAACGTATTTACTAGAAGATGGAGCAAATAAATACGGTGAAATTGCGACATTTACCAAAATTAATTCTGCGAAAACGACTTATACAAGGGACTCTGCTGGAAATGTAACAAAGATTACCAATCCAGATGGTAGTACAAAACAGTATGATTATAATTCTAAGAATCAAGTGATTAAGGAAACAGATGAGTTAGGAATCATCAAAGAATATATTTATGATACCGATCAAGTCACATTATTAAAAGAAGTGAGTCCTTTAAATGGAACGACTCTATATAGTGAAACAGAAGATCAGTCAAAATATCAAATTACCTCTTATATGTATTATGAACCATCAGAAGTTCATGGAATTCCTAATTTAGTGAAAACGAAAACCGATCAAAAAGGAACAACTACATATACATATGATCAATATGGAAATGTCATTTCTATGACAGATGCCAACAATCAAAAAACAACTTATACTAAAAATAAATTGGATTGGACATTAACAGAACAAAATCAGTATTTGACTGAATATGAGTATGATGTTTCTGGAAATGTTACGAAAGTAATGAAGGATTCTCATTTGATTTCTATGACAACATACAATAATCGAAATAAACCTGAAAAGGTAATGGATGGGAATTGTGATATTACGCCTAAAAAAATTGATCCTTTTGAAGTAAAAACATTTGAAACGGCTACTTGTGATTACACTTGTTATCGTTATGATGTATCTGGAGATTTAGCAGAAGAGACAGATAAAGATGGAAACACCACTAAATATAGCTATGATCAATATGGAAATATGTATTTTAAAACAAATCCAGATGGTTCTATAGAACTTTATGAATTTGATTTATTACAGCGTTTGACAAAATCTTATTTTAGAGAAAATGAAGAAGCTGATTTGATGTTACTCGAAGAAAAATCGTATACAGTTGGGAGTACTTCTTTGATTACAACGAAAGAATATATTGATGAGTTTAACTTTAAAACCAAAATAGAAACTTATAATAATCGAGATTTGTTAGTGAGTGAACAAGTAGGAGAACAAACAAAAACAAAATCGTATTTGAAAAATGGACTTGTTTCTAGTGAAAAAGATGCGAATGGAAATTATACATATTATTACTATAATAAGCGAAATCTGCTAGAAAAAAAATATGAGCCAGCTTCTGGAAGTTCTTATATTTGTACAATTTATGTGTATGATGTTTTCGGAAGAGTGATAGAGGAAAAGGTAGGAAAAGGAACGGTATCGAATGGAAGTACGCCATCTAGTTTTGTGATTACGTATTATGAATATGATGATTTGGGACAAGTCGTCAAAAAGAAGACATCTTCGAATGAAGAAATTGTTTATGCTTATGATTCATTGGGACGTGTTACCAAAGAAAAAACGAAAATGAATAATGATACTTATTCTATTAAAGAATATGAGTATAATTATTTGAATAAAGTCGTGAAAGAAATAAAAGGAGATTTGGTTACTACTTCGGAATATGATAATGTTGGAAATTTGTTAAAGGCAACGAGTGGAGAAAATGTCGTTACGACTTATGAATATGATAAAATGAATCGGTTGGTTCAAAAAAATTTGAATTCTAAGGTAGAAGAAAAATTAACTTATGATCTTAATGGAAACATTACTTCTAAGACAGATCCAAATGGAAATGTGACTCATTATGTTTATGACAAACGAAATCATTTGTTAAAGGAAAAAAATCCGAAAGGGTTATCTACTACTTATACGTATGATTATCTTGGACGAAAGTTGTCAGAAACAACTCCAAATGGGAAAGTGACGACTTATACATATGATGATTATGATAATGTAGTTTCTAAAAGTATTGGAGATTCTACGTATACTTACGAGTATGACAAAAATAATAATAAGATCAGGGAAACAACGCCATTAGGTTATAGTACAATTTATACGTATGATAAGCGCAATCGTGTGTCAACGAAAAAGGATCCGTTAGGTGTTATTCATTCTTATAGTTATGATTCTTTTGATCATGTTACTAGTGAAAGAGATGAAAATGGAAATTATATTTATTATACGTATGATGAGAGAGGAAATGTGTTACAAAAAAAAGTGGGTAGTGTTGTTGTAGAACAAAATGAGTATGATTTGATGAATCATTTGGTGAAGAAAACGGATGGAAATTCGAATGTAACAACGTATACTTATAATGTGTTAGGACAGCTCATTAAAAAGCAAGATCCACTTAGTTATACTGAGGAGTATACATATAATAAAAATGGAGATTTAATTAAAGTTGTAGATAATGTTGGGAAAACAGTTTTACACACGTATGATCATAAGGGGAATGTATTAGAGACTACTACCAAAGATGAAGAACATTCTAGAACAGAAAAAAAGGAATATGATTCGAATAATAATGTAGTGAAAGAAATTGATTTTAATGGAAACGAAACGTTATATACGTATGATTGTTTTGATAAAGTGATTAAGAAAGTGAATCCATTAGATCAAGAAACGGTTTATGAGTATGATAAGGACCAAAATTTAATCAAGGAAACGAATTATTTGGGTGATTCTAAAGTCTTTGTTTATGATTCTTATGGTCGTTTGATCACTCGTAAAAATGAGTTGGGAGAAGTGATAGAATCATTAGAGTATGATTTAGATTCTAGGCAGGTCAAAAGTATTGATGGTTTAAATGGGACTATTACTTATGTTTATGATGAAAATGATCGAGTGATTGAAACGATTGATCAAGCTAGTAATTCAGAAAAGTCTATGTATGATGGTGTTGGAAATGTGTTAACCAAAACAGATAAAAATGGAAATGTGACGAGTTATCAGTATGATGTGTTTGGAAATGTGATTAAGGTAACGAATGCATTAAATGAAGTGACGAGTTATACTTATGATAAGAACAACAATTTGCTTTCTGTTTTGAATGGAAATGGAAAGAAAACGATTTATACGTATGATAAGATGAATCATGAGTTAACGGAAAAGGATCCATTAGGTCAGGTAGAAACGAAAGTCTATAATACGAATGGAACGTTAAAGAAGAAAACAGATCGTAATGGGGATGTAATTTTGTATACTTATGATGTGTTTGATCGTTTGATCAAAGAAAATGATATTACTTATCAATATGATGGAAATGACAATTTATTAAAGATTGTTAAAGGTGATCATTCGATTGTTCGTGAGTATGATAGCTTGAACCGAGTTACGAAGAAAACAGAGGATGGTTTAGTAACTACGTTTGTATATAATGGTTATAAAGAAGAAACAACGGATCCAAAACAGAATAAGACTGTGAAGAAGTATGACAAAGCTGGTAGGTTAATCGAAGTAGAAAATGAAGCTAGTTATGTTTATAATTTGGATGGTACTGTAGGTAAGGTTACGTATCAAAATGGTAGTGTTACAGATTATCAGTATAATTTGAATAAAACAGTACAAAGTGTAACTCATACTCGTGGTGAAGAGACAGAATCGTTTACATATGAGTATGATCATAATCAAAATATGACGAAAAAAATTGAAAAAGGAGAAGAAATCAGTTATACTTATGATGTCTTAAATCGATTGAGTACGATTACGGATGGTTTAGAAAATGTAACAATTTATAGTTATGATAGGGTAGGAAATCGAGTTAAGGAAGTAGGGGCTACAACAAAGGATTATGTGTATGATGTGAATAGTCGCTTGTCAAGTGTTTCTGAGGTTGAAGGAGAAGTTGCTCATACAACTCAGTATACATATGACAATAATGGAAATCAGTTAACTGAAGTCATAGATTCTGTTTTGAAAGAAAGTAATACTTATGATAGTCATAATCATTTAGTGAGTACGATTGTAGATGGTGTAGAGACAACTTATGTTTATAATGGAGAAGGAAAACGGATTGAAAAGAAAAATGGGAATTCTGTTATTAAGTATGTATATGAAGGAATGAACATCATTTTAGAGTTGGATTCTAGTAATAATGAATTGGCGCACAATCAATATGGGTTGTCACTTGTTTCAAGAGATACTGGAAGTAAGGGTTATTATTTATATAATGGTCATGGAGATACGATATCGATTGTAGGTTCTTCAAATGAAGTATTGAATACTTATGTGTATGATGAATGGGGGAAGGTAAAAGAGAAAACGGGATCGTTTGATAATCCATATTTATATGCAGGATATTATTATGATTCAGAGACGAGTAATTATTATTTACTAAGTAGGTATTATAATCCTTCGATTGGAAGGTTTACGAGTGAAGATAGTTATAGAGGAGATTATAATGATCCGTTAAGTTTAAACAGGTATGTGTATGTTACAAATAATCCATTAATCTATATTGATCCAGAAGGATATTTTGGTAAAAAGTTAGGAAAGTTTTTCAAAGGTTTATGGGATGAGACAGTAAATTTAGGAGTGACTTTTGTAGCAACAATTCAAGGTGGAATTGAAACTGGGAAAGACATGATTGTCGGAACAGGTCAGTTTATTTATGATGCAGGAAGTGCTTTATTTTATGGAAGTGCGGCAATAGGAAGTGAAATGTATTATAAATTAGGTGTATTTAGTGAAGAGGAATATAAAGATAATGTAAGTTATAGTACAAAAAAGTTAAAAGAAGTAGGAAAGAAATTAAATCCAGTTAATGCAGTAAAAGGGATAGTTAATAACTTTAAGAATACGTTTAATTTAGAGAATATGGGTCAGTTTGCTTCTAAGGATACTTCTTATAAGGATAAAGTAGCGTATGCGAAGGAAGCGGTTAAAACAGCAGCTACGATATATGGTGGATATAAGGTTGGAAAAGGTGTTTATGATAAGGTAACGAGTCCATCGTCATTTGGTGTAATGAGTAAGGCAGATGCAGTAGGATATAATAGTTATTGGAATCAAGTGAAGCAAGGTGTGTCTGTAGAACAAAGATATAATTTGCAGAAGTTTGGGACTATGGATGCTGTAAATACGATTGAAAATTTGAAGACGTATCAAAATAATATAGTTTCTCCTTCTTTGAATAAGAATAATCCATATAATGGACAAAAGGGCAACATTAGTAGTAATTATAGTTTAGAAAATGTACCATATTCAAATGTAAATAATTATTTATTAAATTCTAAAATGTATGATAGTAATCAACAAGTAGTAATTGAGATAGCAAAACAAGCGAAAAAAAATGGCGGAATTACTTTAGAAAATGCTAAAATTCTTCAAGATTGGGCTAGTGAATATAATATTTCAAATCATGGTCCTGAAATACATCCAAATAGACCAGGAGTCAACAGCAATGTTCCACATATTCATGTTGGTAAAGTAGGACATATACCGATTATTAAATAAAAAAATTAAAATAGGAGGGATTAATCAATGTTAATAAATGCTTTTTTTCAAGATGCAGATGATAGTGATACGAATTTAGAGAATATAGCAATTATTGATGTTCCAGAAGAGGTTGCTGATAATATTGAAGTTATTCAAAGACAATTTTTCAGTTGGTTGTTTGATGAAACGAATAATCATGAATATTGGGTGACTATGAATGGGATTAGGCTATGTTCTTATGATGTAGATGCTTTTATAAAATGGCTTAATATTTATATTTTAAAAGAAAAAAAGGCTATTTTGGTAAGGCGACATGTTGATAAGATTGATAAAAGACTACCTATAATATATTTTTAAATTGAAGAGTATAAAATAGTATTATGATTCGAAAAGACATTTGGATAAAAAAGCAACTTTGAATAATAATAGTTCTAAGTACTGTAAAGAAAGAGTGGTTATTTTAATTGATGAATATAAATAAAGAAATATATGGTGGAGATGGAATGCATCAAGGCCCATACTTAAAGACAACAGTTGGTTCTAAAAAAGTGCGTATTCCATTAAAATAAAAGGAGAGGTAAAATGCGAAGAGAAGAATTATTATTACTTCTTCAAGATATTGTAGAAGAAACAAGTGAACTAGTGTATTTAAAAAAATTTTATACTGAAAATAGAAAAAATGATTTAGAAGTTATAAAAAAAATTATTATATATGGTCTAGAAAATAATTTATTTGAACTATTAAAGCATGAAACTACTGATCAAAAAAATATATTAAAGTCAGTTAAGGTGGCTGCTATAAAGACTAGTTTAGAAATTATAAAGGATGATATTGTTTGGGATACGGCTGATTATTGTTTATGTTTTTCAGATACATCATATTATTTTCCTATCTTGTTTGGACCAAATGGACCAGTAGGTGATCATGCTATGGAAGGTGCTAAGATTCCAGAAGAATTTGAACAATTTATTGTTGATGAATAATATGAAATATGAGTTAAGTCAATTGATTGGTTGGCTTTTCTTTTATGTAAAGATTCCATCAAATAATTAATTAAAAATTGAAAAGGAAGAAGAAATCAGTTATACTTATGATGTCTTAAATCAATTGAGTACGATTGTAGATGGTGTAGAGACAACTTATGTTTATAATGGAGAAGGAAA
>CANAXT010000019.1 GCA_947365915.1 uncultured Mycoplasmatota bacterium | reverse complement strand
AACCTTCTACTTCTTGCATTGCTTCTGTTGAAGTAATAGTTGCTACTACTTTTCCATTTGTTGGAGTAGTCACATCGTAACTTACTATTGGAGTAACGAATACTCTATCAATATTTGAAATACTTACTTGTACTGTTTGCACATTTCCAACTAAATCTTTTACGACTACTTCTTCAGTTACATTATCTGTATACTCTTTTGTCATTGTTAATTTGTCTTCTGATAATGTCCAGCCTTCTGTTACTTGCATTGCTTCTTTTGCTGTAATTGTTGCTACTACATTTCCTGTTGTTGGTTTTGTTACATCGTAACTTACTGTTGGTAATTCAAATGTTTTATCAATATTTTGAATTGTAATTTTTACTGTTTTTTCGTTTCCAGCAATATCTTTTACTGTTACAGACTCTTCTTCTACATTATCTGTATACACTTTTGACATTGATGATAAATCATCTGATAATGTCCAGCCTTCTACTTCTTGCATTGGTTCGTCTGCTGTAATTGTTACTGTTACATTTCCATTTGTTGGTTCTGTTACATCATAACTTACTGTTGGATCTGTAAAATCTTTATCGATATTTTTAATATTAATTGTTACAACTTGTTCATTTCCAACTAGATCTTTTACTGTTACATCTACTGTTGCATTTTTAGTAAATTCTTTTGTCATTGTTAATTTATCTTCTGACAAAGTCCAACCTTTTGTTTCTTGCATTGCCTCATCTGCTGTGATTGTTGCTGTTACATTTCCATTTGTTAATGTAGTTACATCATAACTTACTACTGGTTTATTAAATACAATATCAATATTAGCAATACTTACTTGTACTGTTTCTGTATTTCCTGCCAAATCTTTTACTGTTACTTCTTCTGAGCCATTATCTGCATACTCTTTTGTCATTGACATTTTATCTTCTGATAATGTCCATCCTTCTACTTCTTGCATTGCTTCTTTTGCTGTGATTGTTGCTGTCACTGGTCCACGAGTTGCTTCAGTTTCACTATAACTTACAATTGGCTTTTCAAATGCTCTATCAATATTTTTAATAGTAATAACTGCTGTTTTTCTATTACCAGCTAAATCATATACTTGTACAGTTTCACCTTTTACATTATCTGTAAATTCTTTTGTCATTGATAATTTATTTTCTGATAATGTCCAACCCTCTACTTCTTGCATTTCTTCATCTGCTGTAATTGTTGCTATTACATTTCCCATTGTAGGATTAGTTGTACTATAGCTTACTATTGGTTTATTAAACACTCTATCAATATTTTGAATATTAATTGTTACAACTTGTTCATTCCCAACTAAATCTTTTACTGTTACATCTACAGTTGTATTATCATTATATTCTTTTGTCATTGATAATTTGTCAGTTGACAAAGTCCATCCTTCTACTTCTTGCATTGCCTCATCTGCTGTAATAGTTACTTCAATTGCAGCATTCGTTAAAGCTGTTGTACTATAACCTACTGTTGGTTTATTAAACACTCTATCAATATTTGAAATACTAATTTGTACAGTTTCTACATTTCCAGCAATATCCTTCACAGTTACTTCTTCTGAACCATTATCTGTATACTCTTTTGTCATTGACTTTTTATCGTCTGATAAAGTCCATCCTTCTACTGCTTGCATTGCCTCATCTGCTGTAATTGTTGCCACTATATTATCTCTTGTTGCAGAAGTTTTATCATAACTTACTGTTGGTTTATTAAATACCTTATCAATATTTTTAATATCAATTTGTACAATTTGTTCATTTCCTGCAATATCTTTTGTTACTACTTCTTCAGTAATACTATCTGTATATTCTTTTGTCATTGATAATAAATCATCTGATAAAGTCCATCCTTCTACTTCTCCCATTGGCTCATCTGCTTCAATAGTTACAATAACTGATCCATTAGTTAAAGCTGTTGTACTATAACTTACTGTTGGTTTTTCAAACTCTTTATCAATATTTTTAATATTTACTGTTACAGTTTGTACATTTCCAACTAAGTCTTTTACCTTAACATCCACTGTTGTATTTTTAGAATATTCTTTTGTCATTGATAATTTATCAGTTGATAAAGTCCATCCTGTTACCGCTTGCATTGGCTCATCTGATGTAATAGTTACAATAACTGATCCATTAGTTAAGTCTTTTGTACTATAACCTACTGTTGGTTTATTAAATACTTTATCAATATTTTGAATACTAATTTGTACTGTTTGTTCATTTCCAGCCAAATCTCTTACAAGTACTTCTTCTGAAGCATTTGCTTCATATTCCTTCGTCATTGATAACTGATCTTCTGATAAAGTCCATCCTTCTACTTCTTGCATTGCTTCTTTCGCTTTGATAGTTGCAATTACATTTCCATTTGTAGCTTCAGTTTCATCATAACTTACTGTTGGTTTCTCAAACTTTCTGTCCACATTTGTGATAGATACTTTTACAGTTTGTTCATTTCCAGCAATATCTTTTACTGTCACATCTTCTGCTGCATTGTCTGTATATTCTTTTGTCATTGTTAATTTATCAGTTGACAAAGTCCAGCCTGTCACTTCTTGCATTACCTCATCTGCTTTAATTGTTGCTGTTACATTACCTGTTGTTGGAGCAGTAATATCATAACTTACTACTGGTTTATTAAACACTTTATCAATATTTTGAATATTAATTTGTACTGTTTGCTCATTTCCAGCAATGTCCTTTACTACTACTTCTGATGTTGTACTTTCTTCATATTCTTTTGTCATTGATAATTTATCAGTTGATAAAGTCCATCCTTCTACTTCTTGCATTGCTTCATCTGCTGTAATAGTTGCTGTTACATTTCCATTTGTCAAATCAGATGTACTGTAATTTACTGTTGGTTGATTAAATACTTTATCAATATTTATAATACTTACTTGTACTGTCTCTGTATTTCCTGCTAAATCTTTTACAACAATTTCTTCCGTTGCATTATCAGCATACGCCTTTGTCATTGACAATTTATCTTCTGACAAAGTCCATCCTTCTACTTCTTGCATTTCTTCTTTTGCTGTAATTGTTGCTGTTACTGATCCATTTGTAGAAACAGTTTTATCATAGCTTACTGTTGGTTTCTCAAAACTTCTATCAATATTTTTAACATTAACTGCAGCAAATTGTCTATTTCCAGCTAAATCATATACTGGTATAGCTTCTTTTGCATTATCTGCATATTCTTTTGTCATTGTTAGTTTATCATCTGATAAAGTCCATCCTTCTACTTCTTGCATTGCCTCATCTGCTTTAATTGTTGCAATTACATTACCTGTTGTTGGAGTAGTAATATCATAACTTACTACTGGTTTATTAAACACTTTATCAATAATTGGCAATTCATTAATTGTAATAGTTGCATCTGGTTTTACACCATTTACAGCCCTTACAGTTACTTTATCAATTATTTGAGAATCATAACTTTTTGTTAGTAGCATTCCATCAGCTGAAATACTCCATCCTTCTCCTCCAGATACAATAGTAACTGCTTCATAAAACTTTATTTGAACAATTACATTCTCATTTGTTAAAGAAGTTGTACTATAAATAGGTTCTTCATAATTAATAACTGGATTCACAATCCCACGTGCAATACTAGCTACACTAATTCCAAGAGTTTCCCCAGCTTGTGCTGCTGAAGTTTTCATATCATTGCACACTAGTTTAGGATCGTATTGATTACCATCCTCTTTTCCAGTTACTTCCACATAAGAACTAAGACATTTCTGTGCTTCTTCACTGTTTTCTAATGTTTCATTTTCAATCAATAACGGAACATCTAAAACAATCTTTTTCCCATCAGAAATTTCTTTATTTTCTACGTATTTTTTAGCCGCTAAAACTAAATCTTTTTCTAAATTTAATTGTTTTTTATTTGCTAAATTTTGGTAAATGCTTGTCCCTGCCACAATAGTAGAAACTGTTGCAAGTCCAATAACACCTTTTTTTACACTAAAACTAGACTTTAACATATAATTCCCCCCAATTCGTTAACTTCATACATTATAGCATTTTTTTTGTTTTTTGTCAATTTATGTACACTTTTTATAAATACTTTTTTTAAAGCATTGACTTTTGAAAAAAAATCTATCTAACAAGTATAAGCTTATCAAATAGATTTTGAATTCATCAAACAGATCAATTTTCATAGATCAATTTACTAATGTAATATTTAATTCAATTACATATTTTACTTTTATTCCGTTTCCCCAATCGATAATTAAGGTCGTTGATTCCAATTGTTTTGAGTGAAAACCTTGACGCAAATCAATATATGCCTTTCCATCACTAGTATATCCAGTTATAATTCCGCCATTAGCTTCTGAAAGTACATCTTTGTATTCTACTCTTTCAATAGTTGTCTTATGTAGTTGGTCTTGTGAATATACTTCAGGTGCTACGATTTTTAATATTGTATACATTCCAGATGGAGATTCAGCAGTTGGAGTTTGTCTTTTCATCGTACCACTTACTGAAATTTTATTTCCAACTTTAGATATTGTAACTTTAGCACCATCTTCTCCATCACCTTCCGGTGGAACTATTTGAAATATAGAATCCTTTTGTGCTGGTGGATTTACAGGCGTCGTTGGATTCGTTGGATTTACTGTTCCTGGATTCATTGTACCTGGGTTTGATGGTGTTGGATTCGTTGGAACTTTAGAAGCTGTTGAGCCACCAGAAACCCCCGTTCCTCCTGTATTTGGCTTTTTAGAATTTGAATAATAGTATCGACCTGAACTACTTGTATTTTGATTTGCTACTGTAAGATCTGAATTTTCTTCTGGCTTTGGTTCCTCTTCTTTATCTTCTTCAGATGTAACCTCATCAGACTCATCATCCTCAGAATCACTATCTGAATCTTCAAAAGAAGAATCATTATCATCATCTAAATTTTCATTGTATTGTTCATCATCTTTCATCTTTTTATCATCCGATGTTAACGGATTTGCAAATGAATAAACAATAAAACTGACACCAATAAATAAAAGGATAACAAATATAATTTTCTTATTCATAATATCACACCCCTATAACTGTCCAAAATTATAGCACATTTCAAAAAAAAAGTCAAATCTGATATAAGTCATTAATAAAACATATATATCATCAATATAATTATATTCATTCACAATATTTATGATTCTTTTTACTTAAATAAAGGCCATATCCGGAATCCAACTTTTCCTACAATATTTTTTTTAGGAACAAGTCCAAAATACCTACTATCTTTTGAGTTTCCACGGTTATCTCCTACTACAAAATAATAACCTTCAGGAATTTTTTCAATTTTTAATTTTTGAATCATACTATAATCTTTTGTTTTTCCTGTTTTAGAAAACTCTTCTTTCACTACTTCTCCATTAATATACAATTGATCATTCTTATATTCTAACTGATCCCCAGGAAGTCCAATCACCCGCTTAATCATATATTTTTCTTCCTCGCTATTCAATACAATCACTTCAAAACGTTTTACTGTGGAAAAACGATATTTTATTTTATTTAATAAAAAGACTTCTCCTTCTAAATAATTTGGTTTCATAGAAGGACCAACTACTTGTTGAAAAGAAACAACATAAAGAAACACAAATAAAACACATATAGCAACAAATATATATTTCATAGCATCTTTAAAAAATTCTTTAATATCTCTAAAATCCATTTTATCACCACTACTTACTATACATTTGAATTATAGCATAATATATTTTCGATGTAAATCAGAAAAAAACGGAAAAAATTCCGCTTTTCTTATAAATGTAAAGTATATGTTTTAGCTGAAGTTGATTGTTCTTGAACTGGATATTCAAACACAGTTGTTCCTTGTGAAGTTTCAACAGCAATTTCTCTCATTGCATAAAGATCTTGAAGTTGTTCTGTACGACTCACTTCAGGATTTGTATCAACACTCGTTTCTTGTTCAACTGTTTGTGGCACTGAAACAATTTCCCCACTTCCAATACTTTCTTGATCCTGATCTCCATGTTGATGATCTCTTTCCACTACTTCATTTTTTGAATTATCTGTTGAAGTTGATGGTTCTTCTACCTTTGGAGTTGATTCCTCTGGTGTATTTTGACTTGATTCATCATCTGGGAAAGTAATAAGATCTCCACTTCCAATACCTTCTTGATCTTGATCCCCATGCTCCCAATCCCTATCTGGTTCTTTATCAGATGGCTTTGGATCCTCTGGTTGTTCTGGTTTTGGATCTACTGGCTTCGGATCTTCTGGTTTTGGTTCCTCTGGTTTCGGATCTGTTGGTCTATTATTTCCTGAACTTCCTGAGTTACCTGAATTTCCTGGTTTATTTGGCTTTTCAGGTTTTGGTTGTTCTGGTTTTGGGTCTTCAGGTTTTGGATCTACTGGCTTAATTGGATCTGTTGGCTTAATTGGATCTGTTGGTTTTATTGGCTCAATTGGCTTTATCGGTTCAATTGGAGCTATTGGTTTTTCTGGTTCCTCTGGCTTATCTGGATTCACTGGTCCTTCTGGAGGAGTTACCGGTTTTGTTGTTCCAGATGGTTTATTGGTATTTGGCTTATTATTTGGTTTTACTGTTTGAACAATAGTAGCAGTCAATTTATCTTGTGGTTTATTAGTACTTCCAAATCCATAGTTTTCATCATCTTTAACTTCTTCTTGTTCCTTTTCATCGTTATCTTTTACTTCTTCATCCTTTTTAGAATCCTTATCATCTTTCTTATCAATTACCAAAACTTGAGAATCATCTTTTTTATCATCACCTTTTGGTTTTTGATTTTCCTCTTCTGCCTGATCCACAGAACATTTCACAAGTGTAAGACCACATGCTACTGCAGCTAACATAGCACCAATAGCTTTCTTATGTTTTGTAATCCACAATACAATTGGACCACGTCTTTCCTCTTTTTCTTCTTCATCTCTTCTAATCTCAAATTCTTGATTAGAATATTGATTATTCTTATCTAATTTCATATTAAAAATCCCCTTTCAAAAAAATAATTCCAGCATTATTATACACGTTTCTGTATTTTTGTCAAGTTTTTGAAAAAAAGAACAGAAAATATCAATTCATAGACTCTTTCAATGAAGCATATACAGACTGATTGTGTTCTAACACTGAATATAATATTTGATATTGTTCTTCTTCTGTAATTTCAAATTCAGAAAACAATCTCTTAATATCCTCTAATTCACTCAAATAAGTATGAGTATTTAAATCTTGTAACTTTTCAAACAATTGTTTAGAACGATCTTTTGCCAATGAACCCTTATCCCGTTTCAATACAGGAACAATTACATTCTTCTTCTCTTGTAATAATTTCAAAAACTGAGCAATCATTTGCTTTTGATCCTTAGTAATATCAATGTGCACATGTTTATCATGAATTCCTGCTACCAAATAACGAACCCCAGTTACCTTATGTATCAACGCTTTTTCTGACTCATCTTTAAATAAATGTTCTAAATCTCGAAGTTCCCTTTCATCAATTGCAAGCAACGACTCTAAATCGTTTTCATCAATCTTATCTAACAAACTATCGAGAACTTCTAAAATAAAATACAAATCTTCATGTTCAACTACTTTTTTATTCAATATCTGAATATGTTTATTTAACATAAGACTCAGTTTTTTTCTTATTTCTTCTTTCATTTTATAGCTCCTTTACTGACCATAACACGTAACATATTTTAATAACAAATGATAAGTTGCATAATCTTCCTTTTTAAATTCTAAATATTCTAATAACTCTTCTTCACTAAAATCCAAAAAATCAGCAACCATTTCTAAATCAATATCTTTTTCTTGAATTGTAGTTAAAATGTCCTTTACCATATTTGTATATAAAGCATGTAATTCTACTTCATATTCCTCAGCACCATTTTTTAACATCTCCTGACACTCTTTTAATACTTCTTCACTTTGCTTCTTAAATATTTTCATCATCACTACCTCTTTTCTGCCATATCTTGCATTTCCAAATACGCAGTTTCACTTCCTAACAACATCGTATTTCTAGTTCCATGTTGATTCCATCTTTTTTGCATTCCTTTCTCTTGTCTTTGGAATAAACCATGACGTAATCGAAGCTTATCTTCAACCCAAGTATGATATCCATGCTTTTCAGATAAAATGGCAATTACAATATATGTATTTTCAGCAAATGGTTCAAAAAACACATGTACACCTGATCTAGAAAGCTCTAAAATACCAGCAACAGGGCTTGACGAAGCTTTTGATCTAACCTCTGGGTCTGAAAACTGTTCTAAATCATAAAGAAGTTCCATAGCAACTTTATATTGAGATGGATCTAGTTGACGTTTAAAATCATTTTCAACCAAAGAATCTCCTTCTTCATTTTCAAGTAATAACAATTGAATAACTTCTCCTTCTACAATTTTCTCTTTATTGTCAATTTTTACACTTTCATTTTTATCCAAATAAGCAGTCATTACCTTTAAAAGTTGTTGTGCTCTACCTAATTCTTCTCTTAACTCACGAACCCTTTTTGCTCCACTACTTTGTTCCTCTTCTTTTACTTCTGCAATATATTCCTTCAATGTTGTAATTAAAGACTCCATAATTTCATTAAAATTCGGCATATATGGTTTTGGAAGCATCTTTTGTATTAACACAGTATCCGTTGGATCAATTTCTTTCAAAGCATGTAGATATTGTTCAGTATAATTTTCCACGATTATTTTTTTCTTTGGTGCCTCTTTAGAAACTATCTCAACTTCCTCCAGAACCTCTTCTTCTGGTTCAATCTCCAAATCATGTTCTGCCTCTGGCTCAAATTCAAAATCCAATTCTGGATCAATTTCTGGTTCTAACTCTGGCTCAGGCTCCGGTTCTACCTCTGGTTCAGGTTCTACTTTTTTCCGTCTTACTCTTGGTTTTAACTCAGGCTCTGCCTCCATAATTACATTCGGAATTTCTAATTTTTTAGTAGTCTCTAATTCTTCTTCTACATCCTCTTTTGGTACTTTTCTAGAAATTTTCACCTTTAACAATTCTTGAATAGCAGAATTATTATTTTCTAAAATTTCTGACAAAAGTTCTACCCGTTCATCAATTGATCGATTAGAAGCTAAACTCAATAATAAAGAACAATCATCAAGGGTTACATAACGCTGTTTATGCATTTTTTCTAAAACAGTTCGACATTCCTTAATTGCATTCTCTTTTACTTTTTTCTGCTTTCGATAAACTTCCAAATAATGGTCTGAAATATCCTTAATTAAAGTTTCTAAATTCGGTCTTTCTTTTTCTATTTGTGGCTTTACAACTTCCCCATATTTCAAAAAGCCATCATAAACATATTTTATTCTAAATAATTCACTAATTTGTTCTTTCACTGCATTTGGGTAAACAAGTTCTAAAATTCTATGAACTTCCCCACCATCCGCATAAAAAATACGAAATGGATCATCATGTACCAACCCTAAAAACTTTTCAAATAATTTTTTATCCTTTTCATTCCATTTGGTCTCAGTTTGCTCTTGACTCAGCTTATCAATCTGACGTTGTAAAATTTCTGTTGTTTTATTTGCTGTCATCTATGATCACCTACCATATATACATTTTAACACATTTTTCGCAATGAAACAATATAGAAATTAAAGAAAAAAAAGGAAAGCTATGCTTCCTTTAAAATCCTGAACATCCACCACAGTCAATATTACAAACTTGATTTTCTTCAGAGCAAGAATATTGTGGTGTATAAGTGTGTTTATAGATATGCTTATTTACAACATGAGTATGAATTGGACAAATATGTGGAACTTCATGATAGAATTCTCTTTCAATACATTTGTTGATTGTAGGTTCTACCACTTCACGGTTACATGAATCCATCATAGGTTCCATACCCATTTGTGGCATCATCATCCCCTGATTAGGCATATCAGAACAACATCTTTTGTTAAACATGTTTTTTCCCCCTTATCTAGTTTATATTATGCACGAGAAAAAACAGTGTTTAGGATAAAATCCTACTTAAAACGGAAATTTCATTTTTCCACCTTTCATTTGTTTCATCATTACTTTCATTTGATCAAATTGCTTTAACAAACGATTCACTTCTTCTACTGTTCTGCCACTTCCTTTAGCAACTCGAACTTTTCTACTTGCTTTTAATATTTCAGGATTTCTTCTTTCCTTCGGAGTCATAGAAAGAATAATCGCTTCAATATGAGCAATTTCTTTTGGATCAATATGAACATCTTTAGGTACCATTTTCCCCATACCAGGAATCATTTTAATAATGTTCTCTAAAGGTCCTAATTTCTTAATCTGTTTAAATGTACTCAAAAAATCTTCCAAATCAAATTTTCCACTTTCCATTTTTTTTGCGGTTTTCATGGCTTCATCTTCATCAATTACAGACTCAGCTTTTTCAATCATAGACATTAAGTCACCCATACCAAGAATACGAGTTGCCATGCGATCAGGGTAAAACTCTTCTAACCCATCCATTTTCTCACTCACACCAATAAACTTAATTGGAACTTGCGTTAAATGTCTGACAGATAAAGCTACCCCGCCTCTTGTATCACCATCTAACTTCGTCAATATAGCACCAGTAAGTCCTAACTCGGAATGAAATCCTTCAATAACATGAATCGCATCTTGACCTGTCATACTATCAATAACAAGCAAAACCTCATCAGGATTCACACTACTTTCAATATTTCTTAACTCTTCCATAAGTGGTACATCAATATGTAGTCGCCCAGCAGTATCAATTAAAACATAATCAAATCCATTTTTTTTAGCGTATTCTATTGCATTTTTAGAAATTTCCACAGGATTTCCTTTTCCTTCATCATATACTTCAATAGAAAGTTCTCGTCCCAACTGTTTCAATTGATCAATCGCAGCTGGCCTATAAACATCACAAGCCACCAACAATGATTTTTTATGATATTTTTTACGAAGCAACAAACCAAGTTTTCCAATCGTAGTTGTCTTACCACTACCTTGTAATCCAACCAACATTAAAACGGCAGGATTCCCTTTTAGATTCAAATCTTCCTTATTCCCACCTAATAAAGCTACCAACTCATCTTTTACAATTTTAACAAAAAGTTCCCCTGGTTTCAAACTTTTTTGAACCTCTTCTCCAAGTGCTTTTTCTTTCACATTAGAAATAAATTCTTTGACAACTTGATAATTGACATCAGCTTCTAACAAAGCCAAACGAATTTCTCTTGTAATTTCACTAATATTTTCTTCGGTTATTTTTCCATAACCTTTCATTTTATTAATCGCATTTTGTAATCGTTCTCCTAAATTTTCAAACATGTTATCACCTTCTCAATTATATAATAAAAAAAAAGAAAGAACAAGCTCCTTCAAACTACTTTTTTTCTGAAATCACTATAGTATTTAATAATGATTCTATATATGCATCATCAATTTCAAAACCAAGAAATGAAAAAATATAACGTTTTCCATTTTTTAAAATACTCACTTCTCTCATACGATCATTCAAATTTAAAATATAACCTATATATTCTCCATCAATCAATGTAATACTTTCTACCTTAGGTAATGCAAGCAATGCCATATGTTGAATCGCATAATTTCGCTTCATTTTAGAAGAAGACGTAAAAATAGTATTTTTAATATTTTTATTTTTTTCTAAAAATTCAAATAACTCAATATCATTTCTAATTTGATTTTGTTTGAATATAGAAATCATCATTTTATTATTTACTTCACTTCTACCACCAAACAAATGAAATTCAGATTGAAATAACTCTGTATATGTTTCAGTAACCCCAATTGTAAAAGCTCTTTTTGTAGAACTATCTGAACTCATATAAAGATACCGTTCAAAAGTCTCATTTCCATCTTGTTTCTGATAATCTTTAAAATCGTTTTTGATTTTGATTCCTTAAAATTCTAAATATTCATCCTCTTTTAATTTCTGAGTTTTTAAAGTCATTGTATTTTTAAATTTAAAATAACTCACAAATTCTTTATAACTAATATCAGTATAGTTTTAAACACTATATTGGTATAAACAAATACCTTTATAACCAAAATACAAACAAACCATAAAAACAAAAATAAAAACAATCCATCGAATTTTCTTCACAAATTTTCCTCCTATTATTTTTTTATTATAACATACGTGCTATAATAGCGTTCAAAAAGAGATGAAGAAAGTGAAAAAACTAACACTCATTGTTCCAGTTTACAATACAGCACCTTATTTAAAAAGATGCTTTGATAGTCTAAATCATAACAAAGTTGAGGTGATAATTGTAAACGATGGCTCTACCGATGAATCAAAAGAAATAATTGATCAAATAACAAAAGAAAACAAAAACTTTAAAGCCATTCATACCGAAAATCATGGAGCAGCACATGCAAGAAGAATCGGACTTTCTTATATTAATACTCCATTTTTCGGTTTTGTTGACAGTGATGATTTAATTAATACAAAATCTTATATTGATGTTTGTAATCAATTAGAATCACATGACCTAAAAGTAGCAAACGGAAGAATGACTGTTTTTCTACCAAATTCTAAAATCCCATTAACTTCAAGATATTGGCACAAAAGCATCATAGATTTTAAAACTGACAAAAGAGAATTCAGTAATATTACCTGCTCACTACTAGACAAAATCTTTTCTGCTGATTTAATTCCACTATTTGATCAAGAAAGTAAACAAATCGTATATGAAGATTTAGAATTTGTTTATTATGTACTAGCAAAAAGTGGACAAATGCTTCATTCTAATCAACCTATTTACCAATATCGGATGAGAGGTTTAAGTAAAAACAGTACATCAGCACATGGACTACATATGAAACAATCCAATGGAATTAAAGGATTAATTAGTGCGGGAGATTCAATGAAAGAAAAATTCAAAAAAGATAATTTATATCAAGAATATGCTGATGAAATAGATTCTATTATGATGAAACTCATTTTTCAAAGAATCAAAGGAATCCATGAAACAAAAGAAATTATCAATAAAAAAGAAATGATTGCTTTACTAATTGAATTATTAAATTCTTATATCCCAAATTGGCAAAACAATCCTTATTATCAAGAAGGATTCAAAGGTGCTGAATGGAACGATTATTTTTTCTATTTAATGAGTAAATATGTAATAGCAAAACATAGACTTCCAACATCAGTTCAAACAGAAAGAGATTATCATACCGTTCTAGATGATTATGACAAAAAAATTAAAATTAAATCTTTGTAAAAGGCGACAAAATAAAGTCGCTTTTTGTTATTTAATTGAAAAAATAACAAAAATTCAAAAAAATTCCAGAAAACGTAGGATTTCACACTACTTTTGTCGAATAATATTTATGAAGGGAACTTGACATAGTTCAGTTACTACATTATAATGTAGTTATAGTTTCCTTCTAGAAAAGGAGGAAGACATGAAAAAATTTCATAACTTAAGCAATGACTATTTATTCAAGAATGTTTTTTATAATCATCATTACTTATCTATGTTATCACAAGATCTTTTCCAATTTAACATCAAAGACTATGACTACACTTCTCCAGTACTCCCAAAAGAAAACTACCATAAAGCGGATGCCGAATGTGACTTAGTCTTAGCAAACAAATCTAATATTATCGCTGTGGAGATGCAGAATCAAAAAGTTGGAAGTTTAGAAAACAGAACTTTAGTCTATGCATCTAAACTTTATGGAAGGCAATTACAAAAAGGAGATTTTAGATACGAAAACCTAAAACCCATAACCATAATCTGGCTTTTAAACTATCACTATGGAGATAAAGAAACCCAAGAATATCAAATATTAGAAAAAAAACTTCACAAACGATTTGGTAATAACCTAAATATCAAAGTATGTAATATCAAAAAACTAACAAAAAAAGAATACAAATTATTGTTTAATGCCCAAACTATCAAACAACTAGTACCTTTAAAACAAAATCCAAAATTAAAACCACTCATTGACTTAATCATAACATACAACTTAGATGAAGAAGAATATGAAAGAATGGAGGTATCAAACTTTATGTGGTCATTTGATGATGAACAAACTTTTAGAAGAATGGAAACATATCGCGAAGATATGGAGAAAAGCGAGAAACGTGGTGAAAAACGCGGAAAATTAGAAACTGCATCTAACATGTTATCCGATGGCGTTCCTATGAGCAACATCCAGAAATTCACAGGCTTATCACAAAAACAAATTCTCAATTATCATAAACAGCACACATAAAACTCAGGAACAAAATCCTGAGTTTTTTAGTAAAAACTTACCCATTTGTATTTCCACTCTGTGGAATCTGAACCTGCCAAACATTAGAAACATTACAACTACTACTAGATGGTTCTGGCGAAGGCATTTGCATCTTAATAATCATCGGAACCTTAAACGCTTTCCCAAACGCCACACAAGTACCAGGCTGTAAACTCTTTTGCTTCTCAATAATATCAGCACTAATATTCGGTAACATCTTTTTAATATAATCCAAATCTCTTGGATGTGTCATCTTAAAAATAATAAAATTACTACATTGCGAAATCACAGTCTCAGAAATTTCCACAGGTCTTTGAGAAATCAAATTGAAAATAAGACCATACTTTCTACCTTCCTTAGCCACACGTTCAAAAATATTATAACCAAGCAAAAACTTATCTGTATCATTTTGAACATAACGATGCGACTCCTCTAAAAAAATATGAAATGGTATAGAAGCCCGATTCTTAAGACGTTTCGTAAAATCAAACAACATTTTCGTAAATATTTTCGTCACTACTTTTGCAAAACTATCATCCACATCTTCCAAATTAAAATTGACAATTTGTGCTTTTCTCCCCTCTTTCGTAGCAACCAAACTAGAAATATAGTTTTCCACAGTAATATACTCTGGATAATCAAAATACTGTGCATTTTCCCCAATTACCAAAGAATGCAAACGAACCTTTAACGTAGTTGCCTCCCCAGAAGTCTTCTCATTACGAAGCAATCCCTCAGAAATAAGCGTAAACTCTAACGCCTTCTCCAAATCAGAAAGTGTATAATAATGATTTCGTTTTACCTCTAACGTTTCTAACTCTTCCTTAATAAAACTAGAAACATAATCCGTCATTAAATTACTCTCTGGAAAATTACCAGCAGTATCAATAATAAAACACTCACGAAACTTTCTAGTATACCCAATTCCTTGAACAGGCGCCTCTAAATTAAACTGTGGTGTAGAACAAGTTGCCAAAATCGCAAACACATCATTTCTCTTACTAGCAGACGTTTGATTCGTATAAAGAATCGTCATAATCGCTTTCGCAATCAAATGATTCTTATAATCATTCGCAACCGTAGCATCACTCGAAAAAATAGCCACCATCTTAAGCATCCTTTCAATAATCGGAATCTGTGAATGCGTTTCTGCTCCTAACAACAACGCCATATCATCCACGCCCAATAACCAAAGCGGAATTCGAAGACGTAACGTTGGATCATCCACCTGATTTGTTGTGTAAAACTTAAAATTATAATTTGGATTAATCTGATTAATCGTCTGAAATGCATTGTGATATTCCCCATAAGCATCAAAAATAAAGAAATTTGATTTTAAAGGTAAAAAACTAGGATTGGTAAACACATTTTGAAGCAAACGAGCAACCCCACATGACTTACCACTACCTGTATTCCCAAAAACTGCCATATGATTACTAAATAAATCATTGATATCCACATAAATTGGATAATCATCATACAAAGGACTCACCCCAAGCATCATACTTCCCTTTACTGGAGCTCCCACAATAAGCGCTAATTCCTCTTTTGTAATCACTCGAATTCTCGCAGACAAAGTAGGTTTTCGAATCACACCACCAACAAATCGATTATTCACCATTTCTCCTAAAAACCCAACTTTAATGAGTTTTTCACTAATATCTTCTACTTCCCCTAATATCTTTTTATTTTCATCTTCAAATATCACATGCATATTCATCAAATTTGTTGCAACAGGAGTCCCTTCAGGTATTTCAATATGTGCAACATTATCACTAATATAAACTATTTTTCCAAACATTTTTATCACCCTATATCCATTCTTCTATTTTTTCTTTTATATCTGTATCTTTGATAATCTCTCGAATATGATTTGCTTTATAAAATAACTTCAGCTTTTCCTCATACTCTAATAACTTAGATACCGTTTCTTTTACATTTTTATGTACTGCATTCCTACTAATATTATGATTCTCACTAATCTCTGAAAGTGTTAAATTATGAAAATAATATTCCTCAAAATACAAACACTGTTTTTCTGTTAGCAAAGGACTATAATAATCATATAAATTACTTAAATAAACTCTATCTTCTACCATCTACACAAAATCCTTAAATAATCCATAAATATATTTCTCAATATCAAATACCTGTAAATCAGTTTCCTTTTCCCCTAAACCAACATACTTAACAGGAATTCCAACACTTTCTTTGATTGCTAACACAATTCCACCTTTTGCAGTTCCATCTAACTTGGTAAGAACAATACCACTAATATTCGTAATTTCTTTAAAACTTTTCGCCTGACTAATTCCATTTTGACCTGTTGTAGCATCAATCACTAACAAAGTCTCATGAGGCGCTCCTGGAATAAGTTTTCCAATCACTTTATTCACCTTATCTAGTTCATTCATCAAATTCACTTTATTTTGTAGTCTTCCAGCAGTATCAATTAACACCATATCATAAGACTCTTCCTGTGCTAGCTTTAAACCATCATACATAACACTCGCAGGATCCTTATTTTCACTACCAATCACTTTTGAGCCAGTTCGTCTCCCCCATTCTTCGATCTGCTCAACTGCACCGGCTCGAAATGTATCACCAGCAACCAATAACACTTTTTTACCTTCACCAACTAACTTATGTGCGATTTTCCCAATCGTAGTTGTTTTTCCAACACCATTTACTCCTACAAATAAAATCACTGTTGGACCAACTTCGTTATAATTGATCTTATTGACAATTACATCCTGATTCACATATATAATAAACATTTCATCCACAATAATTTCTCTTAAATCTTCAGAATCAACAATATGTTCATGCTTCACACGTTTTTTTAACTTATCAATAAAATTCATAACTGTATCAACACCAATATCTGCCATAATTAAGATTTCTTCTAATTCATCAAAATATTCATTACTTACCTTTTTATACTTTTTATTTAAAAGACTAAGCTGTGAAACAAACTCATTTCGAGTTTTTTCCAAGCCTTTATCATAAAGCTCCACTTCTTTTTCTTCACTTTGAAATATCTTCTTAAATTTGTCAAATAATCCCATATTATTATCACCATTATTTATTTTACACGAAAACGTAGAAGATTACTAGACAAAATCAAAAAAAAAAGTTATAATGATAAAGTCTAATTTCAGGAAAAACGAAAAGAAAGGAGTTTTTATGAAAATTTTTGATGAAAAGGATACCAAAGTCTTCGCACTTGGTGGCCTTGGAGAAGTTGGAAAAAATATGTATTGTGTAATGCATAACAATGAACTTATTATTACGGACGCGGGTATTACATTTCCAGATGATTTAATGGGAGTCGATTATGTAATTCCAGATTTTACTTTTTTAAAGAAAAACGAAGAAAAAATCAAGGGTTTATTTATTACCCATGGTCATGAAGACCACATTGGAGGAATTCCATTTTTGTTACAAAGTGTAAATATTCCAGTTATTTATGCTCCAAATCAAGCAGTCGGGTTAATTCGAAAAAAACTAGAAGATCGAAATATACAATATAAAAATATTGTCGTGTACACAGAAGCAACACGAGTAAAATTCAAAACCATGGAAGTAGAATTTTTTAGAACAACACACTCTATTCCAGATTCACATGGAATTTGTATTCATACACCAAATGGAACAATTGTCACAACAGGAGACTTTAAATTCGATTTAACTCCAATCGGTCCAATGGCCAATTTATCGAAAATGGCAACAATTGGTGACAAAGGAGTAACATTACTATTAAGTGATAGTACCAATGCATTAAATGAAGGAATGAGTGCCAGTGAATCAAAAGTAGATGCTGCTGTATCAGATATTTTTTCAAGACATAGAGGAAGAATCATTATTGCAACATTTGCATCAAACATTTACCGTTTAAAACATATTGTAGATACGTGCAAAAGAAATGGAAGAAAAATTGCGATTTTTGGACGAAGTATGGAAAATAACATTGAAATTTCCATTCAAGGTGGATATATCAAAAACAAAGATATTTTTATCTCACCAGAAGAAGCCAATCATCTTCCACCACATAAAGTATGCCTACTTTGTACAGGAAGTCAAGGAGAACCACTTGCAGCATTATCTAGAATTGCCAATGGTAGTCACAAACAAATCAAATTACAACCAGATGATTTAGTTATTTTCTCAAGCAGTGCGATTCCAGGAAATGCTCTTAGTATTTCTAGAACAATCAACAAATTATATTTAAAAGGAGTTGAAGTTTGTACCAACACTTCATTAAATGATATCCACACTTCAGGACATGGTAGCGAAGAAGAATTAAAACTGATGTTACGTTTAATCAAACCAAAATACTTTATGCCATTTCATGGAGAATATAGAATGCTTAAAAAACATGCTGACATTGGTGTTGATTGTGGAATACCAAAAGAAAACACTTTTGTATTAGGAAATGGTGATGTTCTTTCTATTTATAAAGGAAGAGTAACAAAAGCTGGAAACATTCAAGCAGGAGATGTTTATGTAGATGGAAATCGTATTGGTGACGTTGGAAATGCTGTGTTAAAAGATCGTAAAATTATGGCCAATGATGGTATTGTTGTAGTCATCGCAAATATTGATACCAATCATCGTAAACTACTTGGAAGACCAAATATTACAACAAGAGGATTTGTTCTTGTAAATGACAATTTAGAATTAATGAAACGATTAGAAGATATTAGTAGAGATGCAATTATTTCAAAATTAAAAAAGCAAGTAAATTATTCTGAAATCAAATCAGAAATCATTAATACTTTATCAAATTACATCTATGATTCTACTGGAAGAAAACCAATTATCCTACCCGTAATAATGGATATTAAAAAAGAAGAAAAAGCAATTGCTTAATTTCTTCTTTTTTTGTTTTTATTTAATCAAGTAATACTACTCGGAACGAGAGATCACTGTCTGAACCACCCGAGCATCCTACACCGCCGAAAAAGAACACTCCTGCATTTTCCCCATTGCCAGAAACACCACCACGACGAAACCATGAATAACTTGAAGCAACGAATCCATCGCCATCAAAATACCATCCACTTGTCTCACTTAGTGCATGTCCATAACATATTCCTGAGTTACATGCTGTTGTTGCTGACGTTGTTGTGTAATTATCATAATATTTATTATTTGGTAAACTTGTAAATCCTGATGAGCCTATTTTATTACTATATACTCCCATCACATATTCATATGCTCCTCCACTCATGTCATATACTCCGTATATTGTTCCTGACGTCGAAGCTCCTGTTCCTCCTGTACTCTTTTCGTATGTATAAGCGCATGATGAGAATTGAGCTACACTTGGTACTCCTACACTGCACCCTGTTATATAACTATCTGATTTATTCTGATATACTTCTTTATTTGCCCCAATATAACTACTATTTCCATATTTTCCATATTTACTCTGTGAAAGATATGCCACTGCTCCCCATTCACTATTCTTCATCATATGCGCATCTGCACTTGTACTTATTCCGTATGAGTTTCCACTTGCACTGAATTTCTGCGATGCTATAAACATATTACTTACCGTCATATATCTTAATGAACTTACATTTGGTTTTATTTTAGGAGTTCCTGAACTTCCTGTTGTCTCAAATTTTCCTACCCATATTCCTGCTAACTGTGTACTTCCAAATGTAAACGCTGGATGGATCTTATAATTATTACTTGGACTTGTTTTACTTGTTGCTATGAAATTTACTTTTATCTCTCCTGGTTGTGCTTGTGTTCCTCCCGCATAATTTGCTATATTTACATAGTCATATTCATATCTTGGAATCCATACAAAATATGCATTTATTGCACTCTCTGGTATTTCACTTCCTACTGCTACATTCCGATAACTACTTGTTACTGAAGCTGCATTCGCCCACATCTGAGTATTATAATCATACCATTGATTTGCTCCACTTCTATTGCTTTCATCTGCTCTTATCCAACTACTTCCATTCCATTTTATTGGGATAAGTCCGTTTGATAATGTTGGCTTATTCGCTCCTGTTGTATCTACATTTGGAACTTTTACAACAATTGTTTTATTTGTTGATTTCTTTAATCCTGTATTTCCTGTTGCTGTACATGTTATTGTATGTGTTCCTACTGCTAAAGAACTTGTATTTGTAACAACTGTATTTCCACTCTTACACACTACACTTCCTGTTCCACTTATTCCCCATATTGGTGTGTTAAAGTAACTTGTAATTACATTACTTGCTCCTTCTAAAATAGTTTCTGAATCAGCAGACTTTACTGTATATGTTGGTTCTGTCACATCAATTTTATATTGATCACTGGTATCTTCATTTGTATTACCATGGATATCACTTCCTGTTAATTTAATACTATAGATTCCACTCTCATTTAACTTGATACCTACTTCTACACTTTTCCCACTTACACTTACATTTTGAATTCCTTTAGATATATCATCTTTTATCACTTCATAAGTAAATGTCTTTAAATTACTGTTATCTGTTGCTGTTACTGTTATGGTTTGTTCTTGTGTCCATAATTCACTACCTCTATTACTAAAGTTTAATATTGGTCCTTCTGCCTCCACTACTGTGAACTTTCTTGTTACTGTTTCCTCATTTCCTGCTTGGTCTATCGCTTTATAGGTTACTGTTTGTTCTCCTAATGTTGCTGTTAGACTTCCTATTGTTTCTACTGTTGGTTCTATTCCACTATTGTCACTTACTATTATTCCTGTTAGTATATTATATGAAGTTACTTCTGTTATTTTTAGTACTGTATTTTCTGGGACTGTAATACTTGGTTTTGTATTATCAAGCTTATAAATTCCACTTGTTACAGTTCTACTATTGTTACCAGAATCCACTGCTGTTACTTCTATTACATAATTTCCTGTTCCTTCATTTAATGTAACTTTTCCTCCATTGGTTATTGTTTGCTCTATCCCTCTTACATTATCTTTTATTACAACATATTTGATAGAATTTACTTTGATATTGTCTGTTGCTATAATTGTTACTGTTTTACTTTTCACAAAATTACTCTCTTCATTTGGTGTAATTGTGATTTCTGGTTTTGTCTGATCTATTACGATAAACGCTCTCTCTTTACTACTTGCATTTCCTAAGCTATCACTTACTGTATATATTACTTTATACGTTCCTGGTATTTTCTCTAATGTTCCTGACGTTGTTACATTATAGTTATCCATTACTCCATCTACATTATCTGTCACTGTTACTCCTGTTAACAAGTTATACCCACTTACTTCTTCTGATTCCAAATTTACAGTCTCTGGTTCAAATACTATTACTGGTCCTTCTTTATCTATCTTATATGTCTTACTTAATGTATTTGTATGATTATTGTTATCAGTTACATTGACTATTACTTCATAGATTCCTGTTTCATTTAATATTAGTATTTTCGTTAACCCTAACACACTTTCTTTTGATAATGTAATTCCATCTTTTTTAACTTCATATGTAAATCCAGTTATCTTGTTTGGTCTTACTCCACTGACTGTAATAAGTACCTCTTTTTCCTTTTCATAAACTTCATTCGACTCCGTCATTGTTATCATTGGTAACATATTGAGTACTGCGACCTCTCTTTCTACTGATACTGTTTTCTCATTATTGCTAGTCCTATAAGTAATTGTATACGTTCCTTCTACTGAAGTATCTATATTAGTCACAACTTCATTATTTTTCCTTATTTCAGTTGTATATTCTAAACTATCTCCTGCTTTTGTTCGAGCTACTGCTCCAAGTTCTTTATAACTACTATTCAATTCTACATAAATTGTTGAATCTCCATTCAATGTTATCACTGGATCTTCTTTATGAATATCTGGTACTTCTCCTGTCGGATTTTTACTAATTTCTACGTCCTCTTCTTTTCCATTCGCACAATATTCTTTATTACAAATATTATTGATGATTATATTCCCTTCACCATCTACGATTATTAATCCATTTCCATCTATCCGTCCACTTATCTTTACAATCTCATCCCGTTTTTTATCATTAACCGTTAATAAACTTAATTCTGATCCCTCATAAAAATATTCTCGGGGCGTCAAAAAATCATCATCTGATAAATCTATACGTACTGCTTCTATTATTCCATCAATACTTCTTTCAAATGCAGCCTTTTTAGACTTACCTACTATATTTAATATAATAGGTGACACAATTAACGCAATCACTCCTATTATGATTATTACTGCCAAAAGTTCTATTAGAGTAAAGGCTCTATTCCTTATGCCCCCCCCCCTAGGTTACTATTTGTTAATATCATATTTTACCTTCCTCTCCAAGATTTCAAAAAGCAAAAAAATCAAAATAATTATAGATCAGCAAATTAATTTGAAAGAAAATCAGCAAATAAAATTGGAGAA
>CANAXT010000018.1 GCA_947365915.1 uncultured Mycoplasmatota bacterium | reverse complement strand
TGTTGGGCAGTACAAGTTCCATTTACAGATCGTTTTACCATATGTTTGGCGAGCATTCGAAGTTTGCTCATTTTTCCTAAGGAAATATAAGGGGTTGTGACATAATGATATCCTACTATATAACAGCCTTCTGCTTCAGTTCTTCCTTTGAACCATTCAATGGATTTTTGATCTCCAATATCTGGATACCAAGATAGATTTCCAAAGGTATCTCCTTCAGCTGCATCTTCTGCTTCCTCTTCTGATTCTGAATTTTCAGACATGGTAAGTTCAAAATTGTCATTATAAAATACGGTTGACAATAATAGAGGAATGTCTAGCTGAATGGTTTTTCCGTCCATTCCTTTTCCTCTAATATAAGTATCATTTAACTTTTCTATTTTTTCATAGAATTTTTTTTCTTTTTTGGCGTTTAATGTTTGATCAGAACAAAATAGACATTCTAAACTAAGGGTATTCGTAACACGATCCCAGAAGCCATTTACGACACCTAATACATTAGAAATCTTATCCCCACCTTTAATAATAGGGCTCATGGCTACTAACATGATTAGAATCACAATGAAAAATAGGAATATTATTGGTAATATTGGTATTAAAAATTTTCCTATTTTTATTGTTTTTACTATATTTTTGATTGGATCTTTATTTTCCTTCATGTCTATTTTCCCCCAATACTACTATAGTCCTCCGCCTGTTCCAAATGAGTCTAATTCTTGTTCGGTTGCGATAATATTAATTCTCATTCTTCTGCTTCCACAGATAAATAAGGCTTCTCCTTGGTTATAACGTTTGATGCTTTCTTTTTCATTGTCATTTAGATCAACTAATAGTGATAAGTCTTCTACAGCTTGTTTTTTTAAACCCATAATCAGGTAATAAGCTGCATTATCAAAGATGGCCTTTCCTTGTACAATGAGTGTTGGATCACAGAAGTCGGTTGGTTGTTGTGTAATAATGATAGTTCCGGTATTGTATTTTCTAGCACGTCTTTGAACTTGCGCTAAAAAGTCTGCTCCAAGTGTGTTATTTCCACTTAATAGTACATGAGCTTCATCTACCATTAATATGGTATTGACACTAGAGTCTAATGTTAATCCCCAAGCGTATTTTAAGATATTAAAGAATAATGCATTTTTGATATTGGTATCTGCATTCATTAGTTCTTTTATGTTAAATACGATAAAGTTACTTCTTGGTGTAATTGTGGTATGTCCATCAAAGTAATATTTTAATTCTTTTACGATTGGACGAATTTTAAGTTCTAATTCTTCCATGATGTCACGTTCATGTGTTTTTTCTGGCATGGCGTTTAATCTTCCTCTAATAGTTGCATATACGTCTTTAAATGTCGGATAATCTTTGGAGGTAAATTTGGTAAAATCTGTATTGAAGTCAATTCCAAATCTACGATATGTTTCTTGGATTACTTCACTATAGAGTGTTAAAACATCTTCTTTGATATGTGGATCATAATATTTGATAAATGCTTTTAAGGTCTGAAGGGTTCTTGTTAATACAGTATAACCCAAACCGTTTTTTAGTTCGTCTTCATCAGCGTCTAGTACAACTTCTAATGGGTTAATCATTCCGAATTCTCCTCCTTTACCAAGATCGATAAAGTCTCCTTGATAAAGTTTGGTCATGCCTTCTAGTTCTCCTTCTGGGTCAATCACGACAATTTTATGGTTGTTTCTAATGTGTGTGCGAAGCATTAGTTTAGCAGCTGTTGATTTTCCGCTTCCAGATGTTCCTAGAATAATGAGATTGGCATTATTTCGGTTATGTTCTTTTTTGATTTGGTATAGAAATTGATTAAATAAGATTACTCCTCCAGAGAAGTCCACGCCAAGTAATGTAGATAGCCCAGGATCTTTAATACTATCAAAAATGAATGGATACATAGCTGCTATCGTAGGTGCTGGAATTGGGGTTCCAATCCTATCTTCAATATCTTGTTTTGAAAAAATTGGAAGAATGGATTTCAATACTTTTTCTTGTTCGAAACGAAGTGGTATTGCTCTTAATTCCATTGCTTCTAAGTAGTTTTTTACTTGTAGTTTTTTCATTGTTAGTTGTTCTTCTGAATCGGCTGTAATCATGATATGCATTTGGAAGTCATAAATTTTGGCTTGGGTTGCTGCTAGTTGTGAGATAAATTGTTCTAATGATTCGTAGTCTTGACGAATTCGTTCTTGTATGGTTCTATCGTTTTCTTCTTGATAACGCATTTTTAAGTCTGCGATTTCTTTGTTTAACATTTTTGTAATGATACTGAAAGGTAGTGGGATGTGTTTGATTACTACTTTAATTCCAGACATGCTTGTTAAACTGGATAAGTAACCAGGTTGAATATATTTTGGGTAAGAAATGACTGTTAAAATGGTTGCGTGTTTATCACTAATAATAAATTCTGAAGATTTAAACTCCAATCCTTTTGGAGCTATTTGACTTTTGATATCCATTATCCAATCACCGTCCCAAATGTTGTTGTTTGTCCACCATTTAAGAAGTTATCTAAGATAATTCTTAAATCATCATTGGTTGTTTGTTTTGAAGATAATCCTGCATTTGCAAAGTTATTTACTAAGTTTCTAATTCTTTTTTGGATCATTTCTTCGTCTTTGCACTTAAATAGTAAGTAGTATTCTGTGTCTACTATATTATTGTTCATAAACATGTTGGCTTTGTTGATATCTTCATTGATTAGTTTTCTAATAATTGGGCTACTTACTGAGTTATAGAGTAATTGTAATTGTGATAAATAGACGTTAATATCTACTGGTCTATCGGCACATATTACCCAAAATTCATAATCGATGGTGTTATATACTGTTCTTAGGTTTGCAATTACTGCATTTTGAGCACTATAATCCATGATAAAGATGTTTCTTGGCATAATTTTGATTCCAGTGACTTTTTCATTGTTGTCTAAAATAATCATTCCATTCATAATATTTTTGATAGGAACAAAGTTGTCATTGGTATATTTACTTTTGACTGTCTTCTTTTTCATTACTAAAGCACCATCCTTTCCAAATAAATTTTTGACGATTTGAGAAAAATGTTATGACATTTTGTAAAATTGTAAATATATTGTGGTAGTTTGGAACAGGCATTACTAGAAAACCAGTTACACAAGCAGGTGCTAGAACCATAATGGTAATCCATAGTGAGTTTAAATCAAAAATCATTAACATGATTAATGTTACTGCTAATCCACTTCCAAACATAATTAGGTCAAATGGTTTAAATAGGTTAAATATTAGCATTGATTTTTTTGAGTTGGCTGGTATTAGGTATCCATTCATTTTGTATCACACTTCCCTTTCTATCTTCTATTTCTATCATCTAAGTCTCGGTCATTTAGTATTAATCCAGATGGTGTTGTTATGTCCCCATTTTCGTTTCTTCTGACTGGTATTCCACCTGATGTTTCTCTTTCATTTCTAGGAGCACTTCCTGGTGGAGTTTCTATCGTGATATCTTCAGGTGCTGATGCATATTTGTCCAATAGTGAATTGACATCTCTTGTAGCGGCTGGATCGATATGACCGTATCTTTCCAATTGTGATTTTTCAGTAGACAAGTCATCAATTTCACGGTTAATATTGGTAACTAGGCTATTTGCTTCTTGAGCTGCTACACGGTCTTCAAAGTGTCTAGCGACATCTGCATATTCTCCTGTATATGTACTTGCGATTTCTTGTTTTACTCTTGCAATATTTTCCATTGCTGCTTGTCTTTCAGCTTCTGATTTATTTTTATCATCACGAATTTTTACTTGGTTAGAGTAGTATCCTGCTTTTTGTAGGAATGCTTGTCTTTCTGGTTCACTTAATTTGGATAGTGCTTGTGAAGATCTTTGCATTTGATGATAAGCTGCTTCTTGACTTACTTGGGCTGCTGTAAGTCGTGCTGTTGCGTTGTCCCTTGCCGATTTTACTTGCGCTAAACGGCCCTTTACGGATCTTCCTGCCATCATATTCACAGGGTTTAAGTTTCTCATTTCTCGGTTGGTCATTTGTTTAAAGACTGAATTCATAGAGTTTCCAAAAGCTTTTGGTGCTTGGGCTCCTGCTTTGGCTCCCATCATTCCGACTTTTGATGCAGATTCTCTTGCTCCAGAAAGTCCACCAATCGCTCCTGATAGAATTCCTTTTTGCCCTACTTCTCTTCCTGCTTTGACTCCCGCGTAAGCTCCACCTGCGAATCCTGCAATTCCAGTTCCTACGGCTCCTAATATTGGAGTTTCTCTTAAACGACTCATTGGGTTTAAGTTTAAACTTGAGTCTAGTTTTAATCCAAAGATGTCCTTTAATAAATCTGGTATTTTTTTGACAAATAATAGGATTCCGATAATGATAAATACTCTAGCTAGGGAATGGGTTGTTCCAAGGTCAGAGTTATACATAAGGGCTGATATTAATGAGATTCCAAAGTATACTGCTCCTAGTCGAACAAATAAATCTAGATATGTCGAAATTACTTGTTTTATCCATTTATTAAAGATTCCACTTTTTGCTGAGTTTGGGTCGATATAAGAAATAATTGGAATTGGTGAAATTAATTCTAAGAATCCAAACTTCACAGTTCGTATTGCAATATCAAAACAGAAACTCAGGAATAATAATGCTGCTAGAACTCCAATTGCTGTTGAAACAATAAATTTGTAATCCACTCCATATAAGTCAGCATTTACACTTTTCTGCATAAATATTGGATCGCCATCTATTTCCTTATGAATAAGATCGTAAACGCTCCCTTCATTTTTTGCTTTTACATAGGCGGCTCCTACTCCTGGTGTTGCGAAGAATTGATCACAGGCTTGATTCATAGCTTCATCGTCTTCCGATACCCCTCGTGCTACTAATTCAGAACAACTTCCTTCTCCGCCTCCATCATCAATTTGATAAAATGATGTAAAAATGGCTACTTTGATTTCTTCTCCAACTTTTCTTTTGTCCACTGGTGTTTTTTCTCCATCTTTGTAAACTCCGTTTCCCAGTATTAGTTTACTCATAACATCGTCGTCTTTTACAAGTATTGTTTGTACTTCCCGGAGAACTCTAAAAGCAGTTGGTGTTACTACGATTAATAATAATACAACTAATATATTTATAATTAGTTTTTTTCCTCCTTTGGATTGATCTTTGAATTCATCTGGGTTAACAATATATTTTATTAATGAAAATGAAACTTTAAATAACATAAATAAACCAAGCAATGCATAAATTCTTGATGCAAATTCACTGAAGAATTGGTCATCAAATGGCGTTGCTTGTGCAATGTCAATTAATAAATTATAAACAGAAGAAACTAAACTATATACAACAGAGTCAATTGTTCCTAATATTCCCACAAATAGTTTTCTAATCCAGCCCATTGTTTCACCTCTATATCATTTTTTTTAATTCATAAATTTCAATACATACATTATATCATAGATTTACACAAATATTTTATATAAATTGTTGTTTTTCTTAGAAATCGTAGAAATTTATATATTGTTGCTTTTTCAGTGTGTCTAATATGTTTTTTGTAAATCAAATATTCAAAAGTTAATTTTAAGATTTCACAAATTTATGATTACCTCTATTTTACATGATTACCCATCTATGATGCAGTATCCACCAAGGAGATGGCAATTATGACCATCAAACTAAAACCATTAAAAGACATGAATGAAGATGAAAAAGTTTCTATTTTTAGTGATTCCATGTTTAAAACAATGATGACAAATTCAAAGACTTTTACAGCAAAAAATGGGAGCTTAAAGATCTTGCTTATGATGATGGTGCATTTGAAAAACAAGTCGAAATTGTAAAAAAATGTTAGAAGAAAAAATGGACATGGATCTGATTATAAGAATTACTGGTCTTTCTAAAGAAGAAATTGAAAATCTTAGCGCAAACTAAGATTTTTTTTAATCTAGGATACAGAATGTATCACTACCTGGTACTGTTCCGAAGGTACCAAATATAATTTTTAATAAAGCTGGTATTAGTAATAGTGCAGCTGCCATAGCAATACGTATGACTAGTTTCTTTTGAGCCTTTTTTAGTGAGTCTGCTTCTCCTGATAACATAGCTCCTACAAAGTCTAGCATTCCAAGGACAATGGCTAAAATAATTCCTCCTATTTGTAAATAGGTAAGTCCTGTTTTTAAATATTCTGTGATTTTGTCTCCAAGTAATGTTTCACAGTTTGCATCTACAATTGGTACTTCTTCTGATGGGTTAGAGGGATTTGTTCCTTCATTAATGTTTTGTTCTAAATTGTCTATTTTATCTTGAATTTGATCATCTAAGTCTTCATCCGATACAATGTTGTTGTATTGTTCTTGTGTTATTTTACCTGCTTGGAGGTCCTGTTCAGCTTTCTTTTTTAGTTGTGTTGCACATGTTTTGGCTTTGGCTTTTATTCTTACTCCAAAGTCTTTATATTTATTTTTATAAGTTCCGTTTTTGATAAATTCTGGTAATTTGTTATCATATAAGAAATTATGACTAAAGTCATTGGCTACTTCATCTAATACACCGTCTAGTTTGTTTGGATCTACAGAGTATCCAGTTTCATCTGCAAGACTGTCACAAGTAACAGCATTTACTTTTTCTGTTGTATATTTATCAAAATAAGTATTGATTTGCTTATCCATCGTATAAATTAATTTGGAGTTTTCTTTTGTTGGGTATTTATATGGGTGTTCTTTTTGACAAAATGTTTTATCTCCTTTTACATTTTTAGTACTATCAAAGCACATATATGCATTCATCATAATAGCATGATCTACATATGCTCCTGCTGGACATTGTCCTTTATTTAATAAATTTGTTTTGAGGTTATCAGATTCATATTCTATGGTGTTTTTATCTGGAAGTTTTCCGTTTTTTCCTGAATATGTTGTCTTATATTTGTTTCCTTGATGATATGAAACATATTGCCAACTATTTGCTTTAAAGTAATAATATACATAAGAGTGATATCCTTGAGTTACTGGACTACTCCACTCGCAAACCTTAATACAAGTATGATCATTTACACATTTTTCATCTCCACTTTTTGGAGTTGTACTTGTATCAAACATTGGAGAGTCGCCTGAATCTGGATATGCTAGTGCGATAATTGGAAATGCGAAAAAACAAGTTATTATAAAAAGTGGTATAATTCCTTTCCATTTTTTTATTGAATTCCATATTATTTTCATCTATGTTTCCCCCATTCTGTAAAATCCATATCACTTGTAGTATAACATGAATTGGAGTAATTGTAAATAAAAGAAAAAGATCAAATGATCTTTATTCTCCTTTGTAGTGGATAATGGCATCTATGCAGTTCCAAAGTTCTTTGCCTTCTCCATTTCCACCTATAATTCCAACTACTAAGTCAACTATCACAATAATAAAGTATACGATTGCTGCTGTTAATAGTCGTTTTAAAAATAGTTTTTGTCCTTTTTTGATTTCTTCTTCTTTTTGGGCAATGACAGATTTCCCTAAATCTAACATTCCCCATATAATTAATAAAATTGGAACTACTATTTTTATGATATTAATTACTGTTGCAATTAAATGCGCGATGTCCCCTGGAAAAGCTTCTATTCCAAAGGCACTACATGCTGTAATGTCTGGATAAGTGGAATTCATATGATCCCTCCTTAATTAAGCAAAATTTATGATGGTTTATCACTATTCCATGTACATTGTGAAGTATCATTGATAAAACACTTAATACAATCTTTCACATTAGCTTGATCTTTGTCTGTAGCAACAATACCAACAATAACTTGAACAATTACAACGATAAAGAACACGATTGCCGCTGCAATGATACGCTTGATAAATGTTTGTTGCCCTTTTTTGATTTCGTCTTCTTTTTGAGCAATGACTGCCTTACCTAAATCTAACATTCCCCAAATTATTAATAAAATTGGTACAACTATTTTTATTATAGTTACAATGCTTCTAATTACGACTGCAATTGTTTCAGTTTCTCCTGGCATATCACATACTAACACGTTCACTAAATCTAACATAATTTTACCTCCCTAATAATTTTAATATACTTTAAAATCTATGTTTTGTCAACATTTATACATTAAATAGACCTAAAATACTTCTTTTTTTCTGTTGTTCTTCCCCAATTTGTTGTTTATCAAACCCTAGACGAACTAAAAAACGATTAAGTGCCATGATTTCTCTTTCTCTTTCATCTAATGGTGGCATATTATAGTATACTTTTAATTTTGATTCATATTCAAAATCTAACACATCTTTTGCACTTAATAAACTTTGATTGAGTACTACCTTTTTATCCTTTAGTTCTTTTAAGATTTTTGGTTGTAATGTCATTAGTTTGTTTAATTTAATCATAGAAGGTTCTACTAAATAAATCACAGTATGCGCTAAAGACTCAGCAACAGCACTTTCGTTTAAATCTAATAAAATAACATCGGCATTACTATATTTTGCAAGTAATCCTCCTACTTCTCCACTACTTGTACTAATGAGTTGTCTATCTGGAAAATATAGGAAGTCTCGTTTGTCTACTTCTATAGCAATCACGTTATAATTTTTTTCTAATTGTTTTTTCATCATGTATACCAAAGTAGTTGCTCCTGACTGTTTAGTCACGTTTTTCACTCCTATGATTCTTACACCATGAGAAGGTTCATATCGTTCTATTACTTGTGTTTCTACTTTATTATCTAATTGATGAATATGTGCGACATCACGATAACTGTTTGGATGTTCATACAAATATTTGATTCCTTCTATATTTTTTGTAAAATTATAAATCCCCATAGAAATCAATTTTGACAAATATTCTGAAGAAGTACTATCTGGTGATTCGTCCAACAATAATATTACTTTATCCATATCTAATGAAATCGATAATTTTTGCAAGTTTCTGATGTCTTTATAGTTTTTAATCGCTGTAATATCAAGAATCATCCTTTGAAAAAAGAAATTTTCAAATTGGGCAATTAATTCTTCTACTTCAAATTCTCCTTCTACTCTTTTTATTACATCAATATCTAGGCTTTGAAGTAATGTTTGATATTTATTGGCTACGATTACATTCATGTGATCACCTTTCCTTTTTATACATTTAAATCGTATATTGTTCTAGTATCTCCATTGACTGGGAATTCTAAAATTCCACTCAATAAAGGAATTTCAAATCGAATATAAATAGTTACAGAATAATAAACTCCTCGATCTGTATCATTAGAATAAACACAATAAAAATATTTATCGCTTTGTTCTAATAATTGTCCATTTCTATCTGGACACTTTTTATTTTTAAAAGCAGATTTTGGTCTATATCCACTTTCTTTTAAAACAGCATCAATTTTTTCGATTGCTTCATTATCATATCCACGATTGTTCTCAATAATACTAACAATTTTATTTTTTGCTTTAAAGCCTTTTGAGTAGCTTAGGGAACTAATCAAGATTAGTAGAACAAGTACTACAAAAACAATCACAACATTGTAAAGAAATGTATTTCCTACTGCACTTCTCATTTTACCAACTCCTAATCATAGTTACATTGCCAACTACTCATCTCATGAATTCCTGTTGTTTCTGTATAAATTGGGATTTTTATAAAGGTTGTAAGGATTGGAAAATCGATGGTAATAAATGTTGTTACTCCATAACGATATTTGTATTGGTCTTCTTCATCACAATAAAGGTAAACACAATAGGAATGAGATGGATCCTGTTCGTACAATTTTGAACCTCTTCTTGTTTTGCAAGTAACTCCATCAATTTTTCTATATCCCATTGTTTTTAATAATGAAGAAATTTCATTTTTGGCTAAATCGTTATATCCTTCATATTTTTCGATAATTCCAACAATACGACTATTGACTTTAAAAGCTTTAAAATAGCTCATGGTACCAGCAATGATCGCAAATACCACTACAATAAAAATCGCAATAATATTATACATAAATGTTGATCCAATACTTTCTCTCATGAGCTATTTCACTTCCTTTTCCCCTTTTATTTATTATCTGTTCCATTGATGCAATCTTGATATGTAGCAGAATCATATGTTCCATTGCCACCATCAGTACAGTTGTTTCCGCTCCATTTTCCACCTGATTCTAGACAACATGATTTTTTGGCTGTTCCTTTCATCATGTTACCAATAAGTGGAGTGGCTACTGCGGCTACAATCGCGATAAGTACAATGGCAATTACTGTTAAGTTTGCCTCTCCTGCAGCTTCTTTCATTCTATTTCACCACCTTTACCATCAATATCATTATATCACACCTTATATTCTGGAATCAAGAATTAAACGTTCATCATCATCATCATTGACGCTAATAGTAATAATAACGTTCCACCACCAGTACATGCAAGCATGACCATAGTCTTGTTTTCCATTTTTTCAAGGCGTTCTTTATATTTCTGCTCTCTTGATTTGTTTTGAAGAGTAGAAACAGTTCTTGCAAACATCATTAGTTGTTCTTGTTTGTTTTCTTGAGATCCTAGTCCTAGGCGGTATAATAAACGCATCATACGCATAGAATCTCTTACTGGATATTCTTTGGCAAAATCCATATATGGATCCACACTCATATCTCCAGCTTCAATTTTTGCTACCAATGTTTTTAATCCTGGCTTAAATATTTCTGGTGCTGTTTCAATTGACTTAGCTAGTGCAACTGGTACTGTGTAGTGTTGAATCAAGATTTCTAAACTTTTTAAATAATATGGTAACATCAAATTTATTTTGTGCAGATTTGCTTTATAATATCCTTTTAATTGTGTGTAAGGCATTTTGAATGCTAAAAATCCAAGGATAAAACATATTAGCACTTTTACAAAACTAATGTCGGATAGAAAGAAGAAGAATGCAACTGCAATTACTAGTATTCCATCTCGAACTCTAGCTGTAAACATTTTTTCAATATCGTAATTGTCTCCATATTTTACACTTAATAAGAATTTGTAATCATCTTCCATTAAGAATCGTAAATATGGTTCTGTATCACTAATAAATTTTTTGGTATCTAATTTTTGGTTTATGTGAAATATCACAAAGAAGATTAAGGCTATTATTATAAACATCATATTATTCAGCACCTACATTCTCATTATAGTATTTTTCCCCACTTAATAGGAAATATGTATTTAGTATGATAATACCATGTAGTAATAATACTACCCACCAAACGTCTAACATTGCGATATATGTTTCAATTCCAAGTAAGATTTGAATCATCATAACCATCAAATAAAGAATGATACCAAATTGTAAAAACTTTTTATGAAAAGCTGCACGATCCATACGGTCACGATATACGTTTTCAACAAGCATATCGATGTCTAATGACATGTTTTCTAATGAAGTTCCTGCGTCTTTCGATCCTTCATTGGTGATTTGTAAAAATAGTTGATGCATATTTTTGACTATGTAAAAATCGTACTTGCTATTCATATAATCTAATGATTGATTGATTGTTCCATTTTCATAAGCCAAATCAATCATCATTTTGACATCGCTTTTGACTGGGTCTTCTAATACTCCAGATTCATAAACTCCTTCAAGAGCTTTTACAAAAGATTGAGTGGTGGCAAATTCCATTATGGTATTTGTTGTATATACTTGAATTTGTTCAAATATAAATTCACTATACAATCTTTTACATCTTAAGTAAGTCAAATAGGGAATGATCATAATTGCACAGGCAATATAGATAATTGAAATCACTAAGTTATAAAAGTAAAGGTAAGAAATTACGGCTGCTCCTGCTGCGAAAATAGCAACTTGAATGGTGTATTGTCTTGGTGTATATTCTTGACCTAGATCTTTTACTTTATCCCTTACGACTTTAAAAGAGAAAGGAGCATATTGATTATATAAGTTTGTTGTACTTTTTACGACATATTTGTAAACGCTTTCTCCTGTATTTTTGCGGTAAATCATGACAAACATTAAAATCAATATAATAGCGACAAAAATGATAAATGTCATACCTATTCCTCCTTTTATTCAAATAATATTTCGGCTTGTGATGTGTTTTGTACATTTTGTTCAGTTGGTTCTACATCACTTTCTTCTACTTTAATAATATCTTTTGGCAAGTATACTCCTTGGGCGTCTAGATAATCAACTAAGTAAGAACTTGGTTGTTTTCTATATACGTTTCCTGTTGTTGTTTTACGATAAATCGTGTTGTAAATGGCATTGTTATCTTTATCTACATAAAATTCTGTTACTTCTCCAATTTCACGAACAAATCGTTTGGTTTCTTTGTCTTGATATCCTCTTATGTATACACCAAGTTGTATGTATCTATAAATTGATTTTAAAAATTGTTCAATGTCTTGGTTGGTTTCTAGTAAACTATACATACGGTTTGGAATTGATGATGCTTTATCAGCGTGAATGGTAGATAAGATATAATGTCCAGAAGATATTGAGTTCCGGACTGCTAATACAGCCTCAGCGCTTCGTACTTCTGATAGTAAAATCCATTTTGGATTTTGTCTCATACAGGTAACCAATACATCAGAATAAGATGCGATGTTATTGGTTTTCATTGCAACAATATCTCGATGTGGAAAAATACGATCTAAATGCAATTCTAGTGTATCTTCTATAGTAATTAGTTTTTCGTTTTCGGCTGTTTTTGAAGCTAGATATTTTACAAATTCGGTTTTTCCTGATCCTGTTTCTCCACATACAATGATATTGCAATGTCCTTGTACACATTTTACTAAGAAATCATGAATGTCTAATGTAATATATTTATCAGCAAGAATTTTTTCTTTTTCTAGACGAATTTTTGCTGGTGTTTTACGAATTACGACTGCAACTCCATTTTTAGCTACAGAATCATGAACAAAGTTGAGACGTAATTCTGCGCTTTCTGCATCTAGAAATGGATGGGCCATGTTAAATGTTTTTCCCATAGCATTGGAACACTGAAACGCAAGTTTTTCCATAAAAGCATTATTGATGGCTGGATTTTCGTCACGATAAATTCCTTTTGATAATGTTTTGACCCATATTTGTCCTCCATTACTGTAGGATATATCGGTTACATCGTCTGCTTCTAGATATGGCTTTAATGGTCCAAAGTCTATCTGCTCAAATATGTTATCATTCATATTTATTCTCCAATTGTTTGATCATTCATTGTTCCTGTTCCAGATTGATCATTAACAGTTGTGCCAGTTTCTTCAATTACAACAGTGTGTGAGTTAATGTAGTCTTTTAAGTATTGTGTTGTAACTTGTGTTTCGCCTTCGTTATTCACTGCTGCTCCATGTGGTACTGGGAATAGTACAACTCCATTATTTGACATGTAACTTGCTTTTCTAAGTAAAATGTGAATTTCTTCTTTTACTCCAAAGATTAAGTAAGCTGGTTGTCTGTTTTCTGCGCTGTTTTCAAATACATTTTTTCCTTGATTGTCTTTTACTGATAAAACTTCTACGTTTTCTAGTAGTTTTCCTACCATGATTCTTTTGTCATCGTCAACTGCTTTCATATAGATATCGATTTTGTTTCCTGGAAAGATTGAGTTTCCATAAGTTGATTCCATACTAACTGGAAAGTTATAAACAACTTCTCCTTCTTTCACTTCTACAAAAGCTGAATCTGGTAATTCTTTGGCATCAATTAATACGCCTTTATAGAACATGCTCCCTTCTGGAATTACGGTGTTTACGTTACTGTATTTTCCGATAATTTGAGCAGTAGATTGTACTACGTTCTTTTTTACGGCAATTGATGGGATGTTAATTGTTTCAACATCATCTTTGGTAATTTGTGTTCTTGGTTGTATTTCTCTTTTTGCGACTGGTATTGGTATTTCTTGTGTTGCATCCTTGATTTGTTTGGTATAGCCCCAATATAGAATTCCTATAATTAGTACTACACCAAGAATTGTGACTGTATTTTTGTTTTTCAAAAAACGTTTTACAGCGATAATAATATTATTCATTTCTCCCTCTCCTTATCTTTTAATATGGCGTTTCTAATATCGCGTCTAATTTATTTACAATATCAAAGTCCATTACTTCTGTTACTCTTGCTTGTTCTATACTTGATACTTGTAAACTAACTTTTGGTGGTTCTTCATTCACATCGTAAATTTTAATTTCATAGGTACGTGCTAATGAAGCGTTGTCTGCGAATCTTCTGACAAAGTTTTCTACAAACTTTTCTCGGTCGATTCTAACGGTTAAGTCTTTTCTATATGCGGCTAAGTCAAATGCGTCATACATGGCCGCTTCGGTTGTTTCTTTTAGCAAGTGATAATTGTGTTCGTCTGTATTTGTCATGGACTGGAAGAAGTATACGAAGGTAATCGATACAATTCCAAGTCCAACAATAAATACTGCCCATAGCGATTCTCTCATTTTACTTCCTCCTTGTTATTCCATCATTATTATCACAATCATTCCAGTTTCCTATTCCACAACATTTAGTTGTTCCTTTTCCTCCTGAGTATGCACAATTGTTGAAGTAACTAGAGAAGTTATAATTGTTTCCTTCTAGTTTTCCTCTGATAAAGTCACTTTTACATTCTCTACCGTTGGATTCTAAGCAATCCATGTTGAAGTCATTAAAATTGGTTGTATTATTGTATTCTCTGATTTTTTTGATTACTGCTGGTGATAATGTAATTTGATACATTGGTGCTTTATCATAATATACTCTATCTGCTTTTGTGTTTCGGTTGTTTGTAATGTAATTTTTGATATCATCTGCATTTTCCCAGTTACTTCCTGCTTCTCTTCCTGTTCCAGTGACTCCTGGGAATGGATTACTAAGAGCAATGGTTCTATAGATTAAGTTTAATCCTCTTAATGTATCTGGTAAGCAGTTATCACTTCCACAGGCGATACAGTTATCTCCTTCACAGTTTGGATCTTTATTTTCAATAATTTCATTGATTACTCTATATTGGCATGAGTAATTTTTTGTACTTGTTGATATGAATTGATCAAAGTTGTGGGTGTGATTATTGTTCCCTGTTGCTGGTGTGAATTTGTTATAAGATAGTCCTATATCATATCGTCCTGATGGTGTCATGAAATGGTTATGTAAGGCACTATATCCTAAGTCAATGTATACTTGATCTGAATCTGATCCTTTTTCACTTCCCATGACTGGTGTTCCTTGTGGTTTTAATATGACATTAAAGACATTATCCTTTAGTTTATAGTCCACTGTTTTTGTGTATTTTGCATGAGTTTCTGTTTGTTTTGAGTAGTTAAATACTCTTGATTTTGTACAGGTGGTTTTATATGGTGCTGATCTTTCTGTACATTGGTATTTGACAGTCATGCTTGCTCCACTTGTTGAGAAGTTATGATCTGTTACTGTAGTTTTTTCTTGTTTTTTTAGTTGATCGTTATAGCTGTAAGATGCATCAGTTGGTTCTTGATAATCGATCGTTAAGTCTGGGCTGAATTCTTTATAATTTAAGAAGTCATTATAAGTATCATATTTTGAATATCTTATTGATTTTACGTCTGTATGATTAAATGTTGCATATCGATAAGTCCCGAAGTTGTCCCATGAGGTACAAGATGAAATGTCTCTTTCTATATTGTCTAAGTCTTTTTTGGCTTGTTCATGTGTTGCTTTTTTTTCTGCTGGATTTGGCTCTGGATGGCCATCGGTACTACACCAAGAACTTGGAGTTATATCTTTACTAGATTGTCCAAATGTTGCATAGCTTACACTTGCTGGATACATAGTATATCCGAATGGTTTAGATTCACAACAATAACTAGAGCAATGTCTTTTTCCCTCAGAATCTGTAGAACAACTTCTGCATCTTCTTGTACATCTCCAATCACAGTCTTTTGCCCCTTTTCTTGAGTGACTATAAGAATAATCTAGCTGTTCTTCGATTTTCCATGCATCCCATGTTGATACCACTCTATCATTTGTTTCTGCCCAGTCTTTTTCAAATTGTTCTGTGTTAATGGTTGTGGAATCATTAACTCTTGTTGACCCACTGGTTCTACATTCTCTTGTACTTGTGAATTTAACTGGTGACCATTCTGGTAGTTTTCCTGTATTTCCTACTGTGAAATGGTTTCCTGCTCTTGTGACCATGTCGTCATTTGGAAAGTTGTATTGAACAGATTCTCTACAGTATACTGAACAGTATGGATTGTTGTATTTTAAGTAATAGTCTTTGAATGGTTCTACTTTGGTTCCTGGTTCAATGTTATCACTTTCAAAGATACATTCCCAATTATTGGTGTCTTCGGCTTTGGTTGTGGAATTTAATTTACAATTGGCATTGGTATTTAATCTTCCAATATCAGTTACTTCATAGTCTTTCCATTTACATTTGTTAGGATCTAATGGACAACCTTTGCTAGTCCAAAATTCTTCTGATTTATCTGGATATTGTTCTCTTAATTCTTCACAACAGTCTTCAGTTAATCTATCCGCATTGATGTCACATTTTTCACAAAGGCAGTTTTGTCTAAATTCGTATCCTGGTTCATAGAACCATTCATTTACTTTATTGTCTACATAGTTTTTCAGTGTATTTCCTGTCATTCCAAATTTTTCTACTGCTTCTTCTCTAAATTCTTCTTCCATTTTTTGTTCGAAATATTTACAACATGTTAAGTCGGCTGTGCTGTTGCAGCTTGTTGGAAAGTGATTTGGATTTTTATCGTCACAACCGTTTGTTGTGTTTCCACCTTTACATTCTCTTTCATAAGTTTCTTCATCTACAACGCTTCCGTTTTTTCCATAGTATATTTTCGTTCCATTCGAATCTACAATTTTACATTTACGATCGGCTTTTGGGCCACATTCTTCAATATATTTCTGTGGAGTTACTGGACTTCCATTAATTCCGTAATAAGTTCCTCCAAAGTATTTACATATTAATGGGGTTGTGTCTCCTCCATCAAAGCAAGCTGGATAAGTAGTTTCAAATTCTGTTTTTTTGGTAAATATTTCTCCCATTAATTGTGCTTGTTTAATTCCATTATTTAAGTAATTAAATACGCAGGTTGCATAAGCAGGTACTGTCGATGTTGTTGTCATACATCTCGCTGATGCATATGTTGGTAGTGGTTGATTTAGCTCTTCTTTTTTTTCATCACAGCATGCTTTTTCTTGTGGTGTTAGCTCTCTTCCGAGTTGCTCTAATGTTTTAAATTTTTCTGGAAATCCTTCTCCTGTTTCGTAGTCACATTTTTTTGAGATTTGATCTGTTATATCAATAATATGAACTCCATGTCCTTTTCTTCCTGATATTTGTACATCAGAAGCAAGACAATATTTATTTCGGCAAGATCCAGAGGCATGTAATCCAATATCATCAAAAACAGTAAACATGCGGTCTTGTAATCCTAAATAGTATTTAACCTGTGATTGTGTGGTTCGAACGCCTGTATTCCAAACTGTTGAAGCATATTCGGTTGGTGTTAATACATAAACATTTCCATCTTGTCCTGTTAGTGTTCGAAGCGGTTCAATTAAGATTCGATATCCTTTTTTATTTAATCCTCCCCCACTTGGAACGGCTTTTTCACTTGGTCTATCCCAAAAAGTATCTTTGTTCTTATTTAGTTCTTCTCTAACTAAAGTATGACCTGTTAATTTAATCGCCAATTGATCTACAAGACTACCTTTTTTCACATATTGTTTTTCATCAAGAGCTTCTGTCAAAAGTTTTTTTTGCCAGAAAGCTGCTTCAGCATTTCCAGAGTTTTCTGAAGCTGGCATTTCTGACATTACACTCCAAAGATATGTTGCACCTTCAGCTGCACTTCCATAATGGTATTGTGTTCTGGCTGTTGGTGTTACTACTTTACTATTATCAAACTGTCCAGTATGTTTATAATAATAAGGATTGGTTTGCTTTCCTTTTGGAGTTACTGTACTTTTGAAAATGTCAATTGTGTTTCCTAATTGTTCATATTTGCTTCCGTCGTAATATACAAAAGAGATACGCACTCCAAAGATGTCTGGTGTTCGACACCAATAGTTATATGCTTGTCCTTCTGCACATCCTCCAGTTGGACGATTTCCTGTTCCTAAGCTGGCTCCGTTATAGAAGTTTAATTGGACAGCACTTGCTGACATCTGGAATAAAAGCATTGATCCAAATATAGTGATCAATAAAAAGCTCATTTGTTTGAATATATTTTTCATACACTCCACCTCACTATAAGTCTGTTTTTTTATCGTAGAAATACATAGCCAACCCTCCAGCTATAATAATGGTTAATAAAATATAAACATAATATTTTGCCCAAATATCAATTATTTTTTCCCAGTCAAATTCTTCTATGGTTGTTGGTTCTTCTGGTTTTTCTTCTGTTGGTTTATTTTTATATTCCATTACCCCATCAAAAAATTCTTGATATGTCATATCGTTTTTTAACCATTTTTGACATAATTTAAATTCTTCTATTCCTTTACATAATTCGTTTTTATAATGACGATTATAAGATGGTAATGTTAAATAGTTTGTAAAAATATTGGTTTTGGTACAATCAGTTCTTTTGGCATAAAAGTCAAATTTCAGTGTTTGTCCTGGACTATAACCATCTATGATAATATCTTCATTATTGGAACTGTATATTTTATTATTTGTTCGATCGATCATATAAATTTCGTTTGTCAAGTTTGAGATAATTACTTGAAATGTAACACTGTATTCTGTTTCTGTATGTCGATAACTAAAATTTACATTTTGTGCGAGTTCTTGAAGTCTTACTTTTTCATTGTAAGTACATTCGGCTTTGGCACAAAAGGGTATGGCAAATAATACGAATAAAAATACTATTCTTAGATAATACTTTTTCACTATCATCTACCTCCGATCTTAATTATAGCATAGTCTTTTTATAAAAACCATACAAAGTCTTTGTTTTGTTATTTTGGTTGACACTATTTTATTTGGTATAAGTAGTCTTTGTTTCTAATGTGTATTTGTATCCATATTTTTGTTGCATTCATGGCTTCCATTGGTACTTCAATATAATATGTGTCTTTATTTTTTAGTTTTGCTGGTTTTATTTGATTTAATACAACATTTCCTGTAATTGTTTTTTCATCTATTTCATATTTGAGTGTTCCAAAGTAGTTAATGAAATGAGCGAGTGAGTAAACACCATTTAATGTTATGTTTTTATCTATTTCTAAGTTGCCTTGGATTTTTAAAATGGCTTTGTTTGTTGAGGTGTTATAGTTTGTATGAATATATTCAACAGATGGATAACATTCGTTTTTATCAATACAAAAGGTATAGTTTTCTCTAAATTCTGGTTGAATGATTGCTGAGTCAATTTTAAGTGTTGTGTTTTTTAGAACGCTATTTTTAAAGTTTATTTCTTCTGTTAGTTGTTTGTTTTGAATTGGATCTTTTGTATCTAAGTTTTTTGGTGTTATGCTTACTCTAATGTATTTGGAGTTAATTCCATTACTGATATAGTCTATTTTATCTGTGTAGGTAAAAGTCATTTCTTCGTTTTCTAGTCCATTTGGTATTTTAAATACTAGTAATTGTTTTTCAAATTTGTTTTTGATTTCTGAGTTTTGATAGGTATGTCCTAAATCCATTAGACGATCTTTATATTTTTGGTTATGATAATATTTTTCCCCGTTAATTTCTAATGAAATCATGGCAGTATCAAATTCTCTTGCTCGTCCTTTGGTTCTGACGTTCATTTCTAATATGACTAGTTTGTTGTTTTTATCAATGATATTTCCTTTGTAATCTTGATTGGTGATATAGCTTTCTGTAATTCCTAAGTTAAAGCTAGTTGTGGAAAAAATGGTATTTTGTTTTACTTCTCGGTTATATATTCCTGTATTCATATAGATGATAAAGATTACTGAAGCTAGAGCGATTAAGATTCCAACATCAATTAGGAATCGATGTTCAAAGTAGCTATATTTGGCAAATCGAATAAATCGTTTGAATCCTCTATGAACTTGGTTGGTATCTAGTTCTAGGTTAACTTCAAATTCTTCGTTGTCTGTTTCTGCTATGTCAAGTTCTTCTAGGTCTTGTCCAAAGTTAAATTTTTTGATATCAAATCCAGTAGCTCTTATGAGAGCTGTGATCAGAGAAACACATTGAAACATGACTAATATGGTAATAAAGTCTCTAAATAGTCTAATGGTTCTTGCTTCTAATAGGATGGCTTCCATTTCTGTCATCATAGAGTAAGATAAGTTGTAAAGTACTAATATGGCAATTGCCAAGGCAATGTTAAATATGTAAAGAAAGATTGGTTTCTTTTTTACTGACATTAAGCTAATGATGACTAATGATATTACAATGATTAAAAATGGAAAGATAAACATCCAGATATTGAATATGGTATTGGTAATATTATCGGTTGCTGTTGTTTGGTTTGATCTAATGTATTCATTTAAGAAGCTTAAAATAATATTACTTCGATACACTAAAAAGGCAATGACTAGTGTTAATAAAGCATGAATGAGTTTAAAGTGTTTGATTAATAATGCATATGGTTTTCTTAATATCACATCAATCGCCCTTTCTACTATTCTATATATATTATAGCCTATAATTGGTAAAAAAAAAAGAAGTTTTTCTTTTTTTCTTGTTTTTTTGGTTTTTAAAAAATTACTTGTTATATATAGTTCTATATATTATCCAAGTATAACTACACGAAATGAATTTGTCTTAGATCCTGCCCCATCTGTTTTCCAAACAGAAAATATTCCTGATCGTTCTTTATAACCAGAGTCTCCTCCACGTCTCATATATGGGTCACTCGTAGTAACAAAGAAAAATTCATCTGAATACCATCCTTTTGTCTCACTTAGAGCGTGTCCATAACATATTCCTGAGTTACATGCTCTCATTTCATCCATTGAAATATAATCGTCATAATACTTTTCATTTGGGAAATTTTCAAAGCCACTCTGTCCTTTTTTTCCATAATATATTCCCATCACACTTTCACTATAACCTCCATTCATATCATATATTCCATATATTGTTCCTGTTGTACTTGCTCCCGTTCCTTCTAGATTTTTTTCATATGTAAATTCACATATCTCACTTTCTTTTGCATTAGGAGAACCTCCACTGCAACCCGTGCGATGATCACCAAAAACGTTACGATAATTATTTATATAAACTTCTTTATTCATTCCACTATAATTACTATTTCCATATTTTCCATATTGACTCTGGCTTAAATATGCTACTGCTCCCCATTCGCTATTCTTCATCATATGGGCATCTGCATTTATATTAATTCCATACCGATTTTCATTTGTGCTAAATTTCTGTGATGTTGCAAACTGTGTACTTATATTTTGATTCACTAATGGTTTTTGATTTGGCTTTATTGCTGGAGCTGTACCACTTCCCGAAGTTTCAAATTTTCCCGACCAGAACCCTGCTAACTGAGTACCTCCAAATGTAAACGCTGGATGGATTTTATAATTGCTACTTGGATTTGTTTTTGAGGTTGCTATGAAATTGATATTTATTTGACCTGGCTGTTCAGCTGTTCCTACTGCATAATTTGTTCCCAAATTTGTATACCCATATTCATACCTTGGAATCCATACAAAATAAGCCCAAATTGCACTTTCTGGTATAGGTGTTCCTACTGCGGCATCTCTATAATCCATTGTTACACTTATTGCATTTGCCCATATTTGTTTACTATAGTCATACCATTTGGTTGTTCTATCACTTTCTGAGCTATACTTGACTGCTTTTAACCCATTTAAGTTAGGTACATTCCCCAATGAACCATGGTTATTTGTATCCGCTATAATCCAACCATTCACTACTATTGTTTTTTTAGCAGATACTATCAATCCATTTTGACCTGTTGCTGTACATGTTATCTCATGTGTTCCAAGTGATAACTCTTTTGTGTTTACAATTTCCTCGTTTCCTGTTTCGCATCTTACAGTTCCTTCTCCACTTACACTCCATGACAATTGAAAATAATAACTGTTTATTTCGCGATTTGTATTATACATTATAACATCTTTTGAAGCGGATTTCACTGTAAATGCGGGAGCATCTTTGTCGACTTTATATGGTCCTAAAATCCCGCCAGCACGATTTCCTGCATTATCTTCTGTCACGATTGCCACTCTTGTTCCAGAGGTATTATTTGTTATATTTATTGGGGTTATTATTGTACTCTTATGACCTGATAATGCATCTGTTCCGTCTATTACCTCAAACGTTACATCACTTGTATACCATCCATTACTTCCCATCGTTCCTTTGGGTACTACATTTCCTACAGTTGGTGGATCTATATCGATTTTATATTCTCCACTCGTGAGTGTACTACTATTTCCGTATTCATCACTTCCATTTAATTTGATTATGTATATTCCACTTTCATTTAAAAGAATATCTACTTCTGCACTTTTTCCACTTACACTTACATTTTCTACTCCCTTTGTTGTTCCATCTTTCATGACTTCATATGTAAATGTTTTTAGATTACTATTATCTGTTGCTGTTGCTAATACCCTCTGCTCTTTTGTCCAAATATCACCCATACTTGCATTACTAAAGTTTAATATTGGTCCTTCTGCTTCTACTACTGTAAACTTTCTTACAACATTTTCTTCATTTCCTGCTTGGTCTATCGCTTTATATGTTACTGTCTGTTCTCCTAATGTTGCTGATAATCCACCTGTTGTTTCTACTGCCACCTCTACTCCACTATTGTCACTTACTGTTATTCCTTCTAATACATTATATGAAGTTACTTCTGTTATTTTCAATACTGTATTTTCTGGTACACTGATTGTTGGTTTTATATTATCAAGTTTATAGATTCCACTTGTTACTGTTCTACTATTATTACTACTATCTACTGCTGTTACCTCTATTTGATAGTTTCCTGTTCCATCATTTAATATAACTTTTTCTTTATTTGTAATCGTTTGTTCTGTTCCTCTTACATTATCTTTAATTACAACATATTTGATAGAATCGACTCTAATATTATCTGTTGCTGTAATCGTCACTGTTTTACTTTTTACAAATGTACTTTCTTCATTTGGACTAATTACAATCTCTGGCTTTGTCGTATCTGCAACTACAAAAGTACGTTCTTTACTACTCCTATTTCCTAAACTATCACTTACTGTATATATTACTTTATAGGTTCCTGGTAGCTTTAATAATGTTCCTGACGTAGTTACATTACTACTATCTATTACTCCATCTACATTATCAGTCACAGTTACTCCTGTTAACAAATTATAACTTGATACTTCTTCTGATTCTAAATTTACTGTCTCTGGTTCAAATACAATTACTGGACCTTCTTTATCTATCTTATATATTTTATTTAATGTATTACTATGTTCATTATTATCTGTTACATTTACTATTACTTCATAGATTCCTGTTTCATTTAAAGTAATTATTTTCGTTAATCCTAATACACTTTCTTTTTCGATTGACTCTCCATTTTTCTTTACCTCATAAGTAAACCCTGTTACCTTATTTGGTCTTACTCCACTTACCGTAATCAAAACTTCTTTTAACTTCTCATAACTTTCATTTGAATCCGTCATTGTTATCATTGGTAACATATTTAATACCGCGACTTCTCTTTCTACTAATACTGTTTTCTCATTATTACTTGTACGATAAATAATTATATAAGCTCCTTCTACTGAAGTATCAATACTTTCTACAACCTCATTATTCTTTTTTATCTCAGTTGTATACTCTAAAGCATCTCCTGCTTTTGTTCTCGCTACTGCTCCTAACTCTTTATAGGTTCCATTTAGTTCTACATAAATCATAGAATCTCCATTTAAACTTATCACTGGAT
>CANAXT010000017.1 GCA_947365915.1 uncultured Mycoplasmatota bacterium | reverse complement strand
TTTATTCGATCAACAATTACTTTTCGATCAGGAATATCTCCATTCATATAAAATACTCTAAGACCAAATATCTTTTTACCAATACTGGCATTTTTAAATACTATATCTTTAATTATTATAAATAAATATAATAAACCTAAATATAATATTATTGAAATAAATATTATTACAATATTGGCTGAAAAGTTAAAATTACCAAATGTAATCAATTGTACAACACTCTCAGCGGTAATTACAATAATTCCAAAATCTACATATATAGCTAAAAGCCTTCTTAATTTAATCATACAACTCTCCAATCCCTAATACAAACATAGAAAGGTTTCCACAAACAAACCACTTCTATATTTATCTAAAAACGACTATCCTATAAATTTTTATTGCTAAAACTTCATAAAATATGATTTCATTTCCTTCCTAATTTTTTTATAATATCTATCCACATAATTACTAGGTTGATTCCCAATATAGATTCGATTCTGATCATTACAAATTCCAACTGATATCATAAATTTCCCAATTTCTTTTTCAAAATTATTTTTAATGTAATGACAAAAATAATCATTATATTGTTCTACAAATGTCATAAATGTAACATAAAGTTTATCTTTCTTTTTATAAATATTTTTTTTCCTCAAGTGCTGTTTTAACTTCATAAAAATCTGTTCTTCAAAATTAACATCCATTTCGGCATCTAATATTTGCATATCCAACATAATAACAAGATGAATCAACGATTTCTTTTTCCAGTAAGTATATAAAATGGAATATGGATAAACATGATACTCCGTTATCTCCAAATAATGATTATCAATCAAAACCACTTCCATTTTCTCTTTTAAATTTTTAGTAGAAACATTTATCATAATTGGTTGATCAATTTGAGGAACAATTGGCAACCTTCGCATTAAAATCAAAGTAAGAATATCTAGAATGATACTAACAAGAAAAAAGAAGAATACCATAAAAGTTAAATTTTGATGTATCAGTGTCTTCTTTTCACAAAACAACAAAAAGAAAAACAATATCGTAAATATACAAAAAATAATAAAGCATGTATTCACCATCCATCTTATCAATTTTTGCTTTTGTACTTGATTCATATTACTCCTCCATTTGATAATGATTATCTATAATCGTACCAATTCCAATATATTTATAATAATTAACTTGTATTGTAGTTCCTTTTTTTAAAATTTCAGAGGAATGCTGAAAAGAAATAAATTGTGATTCATTTTTACACGTTGTATAAGTGACTTGTCTTTCACTTGGATCGCTACTTTCTACAGTACAAACAATGGTTTCATAATCTTCATTTAATATAGCAGGCAATACCATAATACTTGAAATAAAAAGAAATAAACTAGCAGATATAAAGAAAACTATAACCATTAAAAAACCATAATTATATATATGAATGCTTTTCTGCATTCCCTCTTTAAACTCATCTGAAATATACTTTTTTGTAACTATATTTTGTCCTTTCATCACAAATCGATATATGAGTATACATAAATATATAGAAGCAATTATCGAAAATAACGATACTATATAATATCTTTTAATTAAAACGTTTGCCATAAAATCCATAAATATATTACTCTCTTTCTATTTATAAACTATGGAGAAGGATTTGCATTTTCAATAGAATCAAAAACATAAGTTTGAATTCCACTAACTTCACTAGAAAAAATACTATCTGTTATATTAGCAGAAATGCCTTTCATTAATGTTCTCCTACTCATATTATAATTATACTTCTGTGTTTTTGTCAAACCAGATTTAAAAACAGCACTATGACTATTTCTCCCAGCAGTTATCCCATTTACTTTAAATTCTACTTTAGCAAATGCAGCACCAGTCCCCATATCAGCAGCCGTTTTTATAACAGTTTTTGAAGGGTCAAACTTTTGCTTTCCACTTATTGCATTTAATGTATCAGTAGCTAAAGTCGAAGCACCACTAGATATAGAAGAAGAAAATACAGGACCGGTTTTCCAAGTAGCAACCTCTACAATTCCACCAATTCCTGAGCCAACATAACTTTGCCATGACGATACATGTTTTTTCTTTTTCATAGCACTTGTGGTAATATCACTAATTGCTTGCTTTGCAATACCACAAGCAAAACCTACAATTCCAGCCACGACTATCAAACCAAATAAACCCTGACCCAATTCATCATCATATTTTATAGAATTATTACTAACATATGCATATAAATTATGACTAATAAAATCCTTATTAGAACCAATTATTCCATCCGCATTCAAGAACCTACCCCAATTAGGATCATAATACCTAGAATTCAAATAATAATATCCTGTTTCTGAATCATAATAGTAACTTCTATATCGAAATGGATTAACATAAGCAATATGCTCTTTATCTGTGATTTCTACTCCATTTGAATCTGTAATAGAAATAATTCTTCCCCATGCATCATAATGGTAATTTGCTACTACATTATAATCAGAATCTAATATTCCTATAATATCTTCTTGAGCATTTTTTAAATAATAATATGTTGTATCATAATCAAATCCAACTAGATTTTGATTCTCATCACGTATATAGTATATCATACTTCTTCCAGTTCTTTCAAACAAAATATGATTGTTTTCTAATTGATAAGTTGTCTCTATCCCATTTACAACCTTTTTTGTCCGAATAGAATCTTTATTATATTCATAAGTAATAACTACATCATTTTCTTCAATTTTCTCTAGTTGTCTACCATTCATCCAAGATAACGTTTTTCCACCTATCGTTAATGGATTTCCAATCGCATCATATGTAATATCAATATTATTAAATCTTGTTAACTGATCTTCCCAATTTGTATTACCATAAGTATAAATATCTTGATGAATTAACATTTCTGTTCCTAACTCATATTCTTCTTTTTTTAACAAATTACCTGTTAAATCATAACTATAAACAGTTGTTACATTTCTTTTATAATCATCATCTTTTACTAATTCATTATGATCATCATATTCATAATGATTGATTTTCACACCATTATAGAAAATATCCGTAATATTATCTAACACATCATATTGATACGTATACTCATTTTCTCCTAACTTTAACTTTTCTAATAAAAATGAAGTTCGATACCCTTTTGATACATATTCATAATTGGTTGGATATGTATCATTTAATTTTTTCTGTTTTAATCTTCCTAACTCATCATACGTATAATCTAATGTATTTAAACCATCAAAAGTCACCTTAGTTACTGCATCATCCAAATTATATTCATAATCAATGATGTTACTTTGAATTCTTTTTTGTTTCACATTTCCTTTTTCATTATAAACATAACCAATATGGAATAAATCATCATAATAATCAATTAACCTCTTATTGGTATCATAATAATATTCATATTGACGATCATTCGTTTTTACTTTCGACAAATTACCCAAATTGTCATAATAATAAAGATATGTATCATTCATCTTAACAACTTTAGAAACTCGATCAAAATCATCATAAACATAAGAAATTGTTTGATTATTTCCATAAGTAGAAGACTCTAAATTACCATTATTTGCTTCATAATTGTTTGTAATCAATACTTGATTTCCAATTTTAATCTGTTTTGTATTCAAAAACTCATCATATAAGAAATTATATTCTTTCGTTCCATGTATAATTTTAGATAACAAATCATAACTATTATATTGATAAATTACTTCATGATCTTTCTTTTTAACTTTCGTTATTTGTTCCTTATTGTTATAAGTATAATCAGTAGAAATCAATTTTGGATCTGTTACAGAATTGGTTAAACCAGTATTCGGATCAATATCATATAGAGTAGTTCTTCCTAATGTATCTTTGGTTTGTTTTATAAATTTTCCATCTTCTGTATATTCCGCTACATTTTCAATAAACAAACGAGAATCTTGTTCTTCTAAATAGAACTCTCCTTCATTATTTAAAACTAACAAACCATTTTGATCTGTAATCTTTAATTTTGAATTTGGTTCTATCAAAGTATAACTTCCATTTTGATTTTTTTGTAATTCAAATAATGTAGATTTTGTCTTACTTAAATATAACTTATGATCAATTTCATAAACAGACATATTAGGATTTACAGCAGGTACAATTTTATATAACTCATTTTGTTTTATTAACGTAAATGCATAATGACTACAAGTACTTTCTGTCAATTTTAAATTGTTCTTGACAAAATCTGGAGTCATATATTGTTTGGTTCCTTTTTTACGAATATAGTAATTTCCTTCAATATTACTACGTTTATTTTTATTAGTAATTCGAGTAACGATTGGATTTCCAAATGAATCATATTCAATTTCATTCGATATTCCTGTTCCACTAATTCCCTTTAACACACGATCTTTGATTACATTATCGTATTCATAAACAAAATTAGAACCTTTCACATCCATCATGCTGATCAACTGATTGTTTTTATCATAAAAAAGTTCTTTAGGACCACTTTTTGGATCACTCATATGTGTCATATTTCCATTGTCATCATAGAAATAACTAGCATCAGATGCAATTGGTTGATATAATGCGAAATTAGTTAAATATAAATCGTTCGCACTCATATCATTAAACAAAATTAAAGTAAATCCAGTATAATCATACTCTGCCATAAACGTTTCTTCAAAGAAATGCCATTCTGTATTATTAATCGTATAATCTCCTCTTGGAAATACACACGATGGATCTGGATCAATATAATGAAATTGAATCAAAACTTTTCTGTGTGATGTTGGTCCTCCACCTTCTACACCTGTATTTTTATACCAAAAGTAAATTGTATAAACATCACCTTTTTTTCCTGATATTTGAAATTTTTTCTCAATTGATTCTCCAATATAAGGGTCTCCATGAACTTTGAGCGCTGTATTACCATTACTTAACGTAACAACACTTGCTGGATTCGAAATCGTATATCCCTCTCGTAAAGAATTCGTGGAAACCTTAAAATCTCCTATTCCCTTACTAAAATCAGAATTATCAACATAGTTATATAAATTGGCTACTTCTCCTTCTTCTAATTGTACTTGATCACAATAAGCATTATTTCCAATCATTTCGATTTTAAAATTACTTCCATTACTTGGATAATCAATCGTTACACTATGACGTTCAAACAAAGTATTTGGTTCTATTATTTTAGATACATGGATTTCCTCATTACTAGAATTCAAATATGACAATCTAATTTCACAATTTTCACTTGTTTTTATATAAGCACTAAAAGTATATGTTTTTCCTTTTGGAACAACAATCGATTTCGTAACAAGTCCAGTAATATGTAAACTATGTTTCCCTGTTACAGATTCTGTTTCTACAATGGTTCCTCCTGAAAACGGATTATTACTTTGTTCAAAACTAGAATTTTCTAAATAATTTTTCACAACCTTAATGGTTGGATTTTCACTCATAATTTTATTCATAGTTCCAAATGATGTCGTATATGGATTTTTTTCTCCATATTGAAATGTTTTACCATACGCATCACTTAACTCTTCATTTTGATTTAAACTAGTTACTCCTATCGTATTACCTTGATTATTAAATGTATAAGTACTATACCCATTTCGATCTTTCAATGTAGTCGTATTAAACCCATATGTAAACTCTAGTGTATTACCTAAATTATTTTGAATTCCATATTCAGAAATCTTTTTCATTCGATAAGGAACCATATCATAATATTCATATCCTATACTTTTCCCACTAATATCAGTAACCTTAGATATAATTTTTTTAGAATTATATTGAATATTCGTTGTTCCATTTTTACTATTGATATTTACGAGTTGATTGTTCAAATAAGATAACGTAACTGTTTCATTTGGACTGACAACCGTAATCACATTATCTTCATATTCTAACGTAATTTCTTCTTCATTTCCATCAATCACTTTTACAATTCTATGGTTATTATCATACTGAATTTGAATTTTATTTTCTTCTGTATCTGTAATTTCTACCAAATAATAACGATCTCCAGCTTTCACAAATTTCGATGTATTACCATCACTATCAGTCATAATAAAATCATTATTTTCACGTTTTATCGTCAACGATAGCCCATCTTCATCATAATATGTATTAGGATCTCTTTTTACCTTAGGATTACTAGGATCCTCTGGATAATCGTTTCCTAGATCACTTCCTTTATAAAAGTAATGAAGTGTTCCATCTGCATCTTTATATTCTAATACAGAAAATCCATCAATCATGTCTTCTTTTAATATTTGATGAAAATTAAGCCCTAACCCTAACCCATATCCATAGTTATTGTTTAATATAACATCATTGGTATTATAAATGAGACTTAAGTGTGCGGGAAAACGACCTGAAATTGTATTTCCAACATTAATAGTTCCTACTAAATTTCCATTGTATAAATTACTATGAAGGGTTATATCAGATAGTGTTTGTTGCTGATAATCCATATAAGATTCTAACCCATTTTGATTTTTATAATGAATCACCAATTCTGGTTTTGGATTATTTCCTGTCACTATATTGTTTTTTGAAAAACAAGACATCATTGGATAATTCTGATGATACTGTTCTAAATGGGCTTTAATCAACATTCCATAATTAGGAACACCCGAATACCAACGTTTCACTAAATTTGTAATATCAATAGTATTGACTTTAGCTTCAATTGTATTATTATCTGTATATCCACTATGCGATAAATTAGTCCAACATTCAATCCTAGAATCATATTTATTATTCATCGTATTCCAATTAGCAGTTGCTTCATTCCAATCTTGAGTCACTCTATGAATTGTAAATATTGTTGGTTCATAGAAAATATGTCCTGGATAACCTATTAACTGCGCTTCAGCAGAAATCACTTGACTTCCTGTTCCAATTGTTGGTAACTCAAATTTAAGCAAAGCTCGGTTTATGATATCATTTTCATTTACTCGTTCTACTCCCATCTTTAAGTGATCCATAGAATTTCTATCAACATTGGTATCCCCTGGGAAAATATAAGTATCATAAACATTTTTTCCTTGCCCTGAATTCGTAATCGTTGGATCAATAATTACTGGAAAAGAAGCATTTTTAAGCCAATCTTGATCTAACTTTAATATAAGTAAATGATCCTTTAATTCATAATAAATATCATTATTTTCGTTTCCTAAAGAATCTATCATATAAGGCGTTTCTAACTCAAATATTACTTCAGTACCAGATAAAGCTTGAATTACTCCATCTTGAATTTTTAAATCCAAATTCGTTTTTACTTCAAAAACAATTTCATTTAAAATATTTTCTTTTAAAATAATATCTTCTTTTACCTTTGTTGGATATAACGTATAATGTATATCAACACCATCTAAGATGTCTTCATATATAACCTCCTTTCCTTCATATTTTGGACTTACTTTTTTTTCATTTTTAAGTGACATAGAAAGCGTATGTCCATCTCTTTCTATTCGACACAATTTGCCATGAGTTTCTTTAAAAGAGGCTCTAAAAGCATTTGATACGTTCGCAATAAAATCTCCATGCATTCTTAACGTATTGTCAATTTCTTCATATTTTCCATCTTTTAAATAATGGATATCATCAGAATAGACATGTGCGATTACAGTTCCATCTTTTTGTAAGAAATGTTTTTCTCGTGGACTTCTTAAATTTTTTAATTCATGAGAATTTTTCATGTTCTCATCACCTCCACTGTATTGTATGTAGGTGACCACTGGAAAAGTGCTAGCAAGGAAGAATATTTTTTTAACTTTTTGAATATGCTTATATTTTAAGGGAAAAACAGAAATAAAGAATCAAAAAAAGTAACTTTTTCATATAGACATACAACTACTCTTAGGTAATAACCTAAAGTCACTGGAAAAGTACTGTAAAAAAGATTTACAAAAAAACATCTTTCGATGTCTTTTCTAAGATACTCGTTGCCACATATAAACTGTCAAATATGGTGGCATATTGTTATGCGGTTTATTTTGACCATTTGTGAAATTAACGCCAATAGTAGGAACACCATCGCATTTTTTAGTACCAATAATGGCTCCCCATTCTTGATTTCCTGGACCTCTAAATAAAGTCTGATTATTCGAAGGTAACTCAGCTGAAATCAAAGTATGAGATGCTTCTCCTCCAGCTTGATTACTTTGATAAATATCACCAACACCTAATAAAAAACGATCTTTTAATTGAGTCCAAGTACCACCAAACAAAACACTAGGATCCACCAAACTCATATTCATATAAATAGAGCCAACTGGATATACTTGACTAAGTACGTTAACATTAGAATCTTCTGAAGTCGTAATACTTTTCACAGTTAAATTTCCTTCACTATCTAAATGAAACTTATTTTGATTGGAACTAATACAATCCACACTTAACTCATTTCCTGTAATATTAGTTCCATTTAACACTTCTGTATTCATAATTCACCTCCTTACACTGTATTGTATGTTGGTACCCACTGGAAAAGTGCTAGCAAGGAAGAATATTTTTTTAATTTTCTGAATATGATTATATTTTAAGGGTTAAACAGAAATAAAGAATCAAAAAAGTGATTTTTTTATATAGGCATACAACTATCTATAGGTAATAACCCAAAACTACTGGAAAAGTACTGTAACAAAAAAACCTCTTTCGATGTCTTTTCTAAGATACTCTTTCCCACATATAATTGATTCCTGCTTTCGCATATGCCTTCACCATCAAATAACATTTTACACCACCCTTAGCTGGTGTAAAAGAGCCACCACCATATGGCACAAATGTTGGATTTACATAAAATGATGTATCTTCTGCTGCTTGATTCGTAACTTTATAAAAATAAGTATTTGAATTTCCTCCATAATTATAATCAATCGGTCCTGTAGATAAAAAATTTAAACCATCAGATGGGAAAATACTAATTCCTGTTGGTAGCGAATTTCCATTAGATCCCCACCAAAAACCTCTTAACGAATTGGATCCATAACCAGAAATATACATTTCCGCTTCTACAAGTCCAACGATTCCTTGTGGTTTTACCAAAATTGTTCCACTATTTGCATTTAAAATATTATCCACATAATTTGTAACATCATATACCTTATTTGGAATCCGATTATCTGCAAAAGAACAATATTCTTGATCATTCACTGGAGAATCATTATTGATACTCCCATTCATTACACTTCCAAAAGCAATCAACTCTCCACCATAAAAAGTTCGTTTTAAATTCCAACTTCCTCCATAAATCGTACTTGGACTAACATTTTCTGAACTCATATAAATAGATCCTACCGGATATACATTATCTAATGTATTATTAGAATTATCTAAAGTTGTAATACTTTTCACAGTTAAATTTCCTTCACTATCTAAATGAAACTTATTTTGATTGGAACTAATACAATCAACACTTAACTCATTTCCTGTAATATTAGTACCATTTAACACTTCTGTATTCATAATTCACCTCCTTTTTTTACTCTAACTTTGATTTTATTTTAGGATAGTACGTTTTCCAAACCGTCGAAGGACTAATATTATAATCTGATGATACTGTATTGACAGCTTGATTGACACGAGACCCCTTAACAGCAATCTCATAATATAAAGAATACTCAATCCCAGTTAACTCTTTCATAATACCTTCCATTTTTTGAACCTTTTTCTGATAAGTATCATATAACTTTTTCAACTGTTCTTTCTCTTTTAATTGATCTTTTTCTAACTCATCCAAAGAATCCAACCGTAACTGAATTAACGCTAATACTTGTTTGCTGTTTTCATAAATATTGATTATTTTAATCTTATCATCCCCCCTTCATAATTATACTATGAAGGATTTTTTTTTCAGTCTCGGCGGATGTTCCAAAAAAAAAAACCATCAAAGGTTTTATTTTACAATCCAAGCATTTGGTACATAACGTTCTCCACAAGTAGATCCACATGGAATATTTTGAAGTTTTCCCTCTATTACCAAAGTAGAAGAACCTCCTCCATCTAAATTTACTGCATTATGTGCCTTATAACGAGTCAAAATATTAATTAGTTCATTCATATCAACACCAAGACTATGTTTCGCATTTCTACCATCAATTACCAAAAATAACACAATTCCATCTTTTCGTTGCGCTAAAACAGTTCTAGGAGCAATCCCCCATCCACCATTTCCTTTAATCTGAGCAGCCTTTCCATTCACAATTAAAAATGGTCCAAACTCTACAGCATCCACAATTCCATTGCTTACAGCCGTAGCAGCATCATCTTTAGTTAAAACCAAAACATGATCTTTATTAAAGCCAGCAATTCCTCCACCATATCCAGTGATACCTCCACCAGAAATGATTTTTCCATCTTGAATCACTGCACCAACTGGAATACTTCCTTTTCCAACTGCAGTTCCATTCGCAAAACCACTGGCATTGATAGCTACCTTAGCACCATGTTTTTTAGACATATTGGTTAACAAAGCTCCACCGTACCCATAGCTAGTAGCACTTACAAGCTCCACTCTAGATGGATCATAAATCGCAACCAAATAACCAACATACCCATTTCCTTTAATATCAATCAACTTATAAAGTTGATCCTTATCTCTCTTTAAAATCTGTTCATCATAAACAGAATCATACTTTCCAGTATCTTCCGCTCCATCAAAATTAATATCCTTAATATTGGTGTTTTCACCAATTTCATGAACAACATTTCCAGACAAAATCTTATTAATTGTTTTCTCACTATAAAGAGTACGAGCCAAATATTTATGATTCATAGTTGTCATCGCAGAGGTAACCAACATATTTCGAAAATAAGAAATAGGTCCATACGCTAAAAACAGAAGGACAAGAGCAATCACATCCAAAATCGCACATGTAATCACACCAACAAACAATTTCTTACTCATTTTAGAATCATTCTCTTTTTTCTTTTTTTCCTTTTTTGCTTTTTTTGGCTTTTTTTTCTTACTAACCAAATCTCCAAAATCTTCATCCAACTCATCACTAGAATCTTCAAACTCTTTTGTTAAATCGTCTAATGATTCCTCTGTTACAACCGTTGGAACTTCTTCAACTGGCGGTTTTTCTTCTACGAGAGGCTCTTCTTTTTTTATTTCCTCTTCCACCAATTTTCGAGCTTTCAACTCTTCTTCTTTTCGAGCTTGTTCTAAAATCATTCTTCTTAATTCACTAACAGAAGTTTGTGGTTGTTCTGATTTGACATTTTCTCTACTTACTGAAGTAGCACGACTCACTGGTCTTTCTGGACTCACATTTTCTCTACGAACTTCACGACTTATTGGTCTTTCTGGACTCACACTTTCTCTACGAACTTCACGACTTACTGATCTTTCTGGACTCACACTTTCTCTACGAACTTCACGACTCACTGGTCTTTCTGGACTCACACTTTCTCTACGAGCCTCACGACTTACTGGTCTTTCTGAACTCACACTTTCACGATTTATTGGACTCTCAGATCTCATACTTTCACGAGTAGATCTTCTCAAACCTTCTCTACTTGATAATTCCTCTGATCTAGAAGACCTTCTTGGAGTTTCCTCATTTTCTCTCCCTTTTTTGCGCTCTAGAAAACTTCCGATATTAAGAGTCGAATATAATTCATCTATTTCTTTATTTCTTTCTCTTTCCATAAAAGCCTCCTATCTTAAGCACCAAAATCATTTTGATAGCTAATCAAACTCGCATTTTTAACTCCTTCAATCCCCTCAAACTGTTCTATAAAATTATCTTTCATATCCTTCATTTCAATCTCAAAAGTAAGTTCAATCACATTTTTAGATAACGTTTTACTTTTTAATTTCTTTTTCACAACTTTCTTCATAATCTTGCTAACATCAGTATGCGCAGAAACATCATATTTAATGACTAACAAATAATTAGAACTCACTTTAAAGCCCATACTATAACTCACAATATATAAAAGACCTAATAAAGCAGAACCGATAATAGAAATCAAATATAAACCAGCTCCTGCCATAATTCCAGCCGTAATTCCCCAAAACATAAAACCAGTATCTACAGGCTCCTTCACAGCAGTCCGGAAACGAACAATTGATAAAGCACCAACCATACCAAGCGATAAAGCCAAATTAGAACTAATCGTTCGAATAATCATCGCTGTTACCATAGCAAGTAAAATGATACACAATGAAAACGATTTTGAATACACTACACCTGTATACGTTTTACGATAAATATAAACAATGAATAATCCAATCAAAAACGCAACCACAATCGATAAAATCATCTTATCTGCAGAAATCGTTCCTGTAAATTCCTCCACTACACTTTTTCTTATCATGTCTAAAAAATTCATAATTATTCCTCCCTATTTTATACTTCTACAAAGAGCAAATTTTGATACTGCTTTCCGATACATTGGAACAGTTCCTAAAATAATAGAAATTGCCTCTGGTAATATCTCATTAAACTTCACTTCTAATACCACTTCATTTTCCTCGGTCATCTGTAACGTTGGAAGATCAAAATCAAACAAATCATATCCATAAATACCTGACTTAATCTTTGAATCAAACGTAATTCTAACATCTGAAACAGGGTACGTATAAGCAAGTCTTTGATAATCTACAATCACAGAAGGTCTTAAATGATTCTCTCTCATTTTTTTTAAAAACTCTTCTAACAAACCAGTTCCTGTTAAATGATCGATATCTCCACTTATTATTTTATCACAAATTTCTCTAGAAATCGTCATTTGATCCTTAGAAGTTAAATTATTATGCTTTAGTTTACGCTCCAGACGAATAAAAGTATCATCATCATTATAATAACGAATCCGATATTTTTCCCGGTACAAAACACCATCTAGCTTTTCATAATAAGCAGTAGAAGCATCATCATCAAAATACAAACTTCGAATCTTATAAGTATGATCCTTATAAATAGAGTTTACATCCAAATCCATAATCATACCAAGACGCACTTGTAAAATACGAGCCATTGATGGTGTAATAATATATTTTAACTCATGACGATATTTTCTCATAACTCACCAAAATACTTATCCATATCCGCACTACTGAGTTTAAAAAAACTTTTTGTCTGCTTTAATAAGTATCCTTCCCTTTTTTTCACAAAATCTCGAATGACATCCACACTATCATTCCAATCCTTTAAAGTCATTCCCCAACGTTTTTGATTTCGCTCCATTTCTGGCTCTAAACTTTTATAAATCGAATCTAACTGTTTTAAAATGTTTTTTTCATTCCATATATTTTTTAAATTCCAACTGAGTCTTTCCACAAAATCAGATTGAAACTCCTTACTTTTAAACATATTTGTCATAAACACAGTAGGAACCTTAAAATCACTCATTCCTTCTGGATTCGTCATAAAAGTATAGTAATCATTCATTGGAAAAAACATCGAATAGTCCAAATCATAATAAATAAAGTGAAGTTTCCCATCATCAATATCAGGATGTGAAAATGCTCGACTATTGATAATATCATAATTCGTTGTATAAATCTCTCCAACCCAGAAATCAATCAAACTATTGATATTGACTTTTCCCTTCACATACTCATAATTAGACTTTTTCGTCATATCATGAGTACTCACATACTTGACAATATCTTGATAATCTTTTCCAGTTCCTAAACTCACAGTATAATCCGTTCTTGTAATATTTCCCTTTTTACCATCAACATTATAATGATTCGATAAAAACTCATCATCTACTTTTTCACGAATATTATAAACACCCCAATATTTTCCGTTAATATATAAAACAATCGATTTATAGCTTTGTACCTCAGCTTCACTTTTTTCTGCAAGAGAAGTCGCTAAAATATCCCTGAAAAAAGCATTTTCACTATCTTGTGAACCACTTCTAAGAACTAATGTATTAAAAACAGAAAAATCTCGATTATCAAATACTTTGTAGTGCAAACTAGAAACACCATATTGTTTTTTAAATTTAAGTGAAAAACTTTTTTTGGCCATTCCTCTAGTAGAACCACCAAACAACTGAAAACCACAAGGAATGGAAAAACTCTTTCCATCTTCATAAAGCTCTGCATAACTAGCAACTTCTAATTCACTCCAATTATTCGATTGCACCCTAGAAAAATCACTTGGATTCATTGAAACAGACATCACTGGCAACGTATGATTCTCATTAATAATATAACTGTGCGTAACAACTGGACTCTCAATTTTTCCATCTTCTACATTCATACTCCGAACAACAGCAGTTTCTGAAAGAAAAATGGGATCAGTATATTTACTAGAGTTGGTGCTTGGAACACTTCCATCTAATGTATAATATATTGTCCCATTTGCTTTCATCTCTAAGCGAATTTGATCTTTATAAATTCCACCAGTTTGACTCACTTCAGGAGCATTAGACACTTGTAACGTTCCTTCTCCATTTTCTTTGGCTGGAGTCGGATTTTTAAAATAGAAAAATCCATAACTACTTCCTCTTCCCATACTATAAGAAAGTGGAACTTCAGAAATAAACATAGAATCCACAATATTTTTTCCATCTGTAATATAAAGAGACTCTATATCAGAAAGTTTAAAATTCGTATGATGATAACTATCATTTGATAAGTTAACATCTGAAGAAGCCATAACCACATAAAGTTCTCCTGATTTTAAAGTAACATCAGGTAATTTCCATTCAGTTAACCTACTATCATTGGTTGTTAAATAATAATCACTTAATTTAATTTCTTTTTTAGAATTGTTTTTCAGTTCAATCCAATCATAATACTCTCCTCCATTTTGAGGCAAATAAGAAGTATTATTATTCATAACTTCATTGATAATTAATGTTTCCTGATTTGTAAGTTTCTTTTTAGAAAAACTTTCAATTCCATCTTTTGTATTGGAATATCCTGGACTAATCCTTCCCGTTTTGGTCCAAGTATTTTCCTTTACCATTGCAATTCCATTTTCCAAATTAGAATACTCTAATTTATCTACAATTTTCCCACTCTTTGTTAAAAGAGCAACTCCATTTTTAGACTCTAATTTAAAATTTGTATGAATTTCTTTTTCTGCAACATTTTTTCCTGAAGTATATATGACAATTGTTTCATGAGGACCAATGTTACTTTTTGGAAATTGCCACTCAAATGGTGTTGATAAATCTCCACCAAGTCCATATTTTGATAAAGAAATTGTTTTACTTGTTTTATTTTTTATTTCAATATATCCACTATAATTTCCATATTGATCTTTAAAATGACCTTTATTGTTTGGTAACACTTCTGTAATTTCCAAACTATCATCTTTTCCCATAATCGATTTTAAATAACTTTCTCTTCCTTTTTCCGTATTCGCAAATCCGGGTGTAGATACACTCGTGACAATCCACTCTCCAGAATTATTTCTGGCCATCGATTGATTTTTATTTAATGACACTGTCTTTACAGTATCTACTACTTTTCCACTTGGGTTTCTCAAAGATAATGTTTCTTCTCCACTACTTCGAAGTTTAAAATCGGCATACAATCCTTCTTGTTTCGTTCCAGATAAATAAATAACCAAATAAGATTTCGCTTTCATTTTAATATTTGGAAAAGTCCATTTTGCCTCTTCTTCATCAGATAATCCATAATTAGAAAGCGAGATATCATAATTATTTCCATTATATAATTCAACCCAATCATAAATACCACCATCAGGAGCTGCAATAGCACCACCATTCGATGACATAATCTCATTAATTACCAAAGAACCAACTTTACTATTTCCCTCTTGTTCTAGATCAGTTTCTTTTAAACTATGAGAACTAGTCTTATTTAAGATTATAGTAAGGAAAGTAACAAATATAATAATTCCAAGCAATAACAATATTAAAAACTTGTTTTGTTTCAATACTTTGTAATTTATTTGAAACATATGGTACCTCCTTACTAATGTCCCAATTATCATATCATATTTTCTCCAATTTTTCTAGTTCTATGTATGTATCATGATAAGGAAATGTAAAGTCTCATAATAAACAAAAAAGGATCAATATTGATCTCCACTTACCTCATCTTCTAATACTGTATAAGTATACTGATTATGACTATTTCCTATTTGTATCTTCAAATCATTTGAAAACAACTCTTTTGTCATAGGATTTCGAACTTCCTCTTTAATTAATCCACTTTTTTTTAATTCTCCTAAAGTAATAATAATTGCTTCTCCTTCTTCAGGTAACAAATCTTTATTTTTAATTGCATAATCCTTAGCTGCTTTCTCAATCACTTCAATTTGTATATCATACAATTTTTTTTTGTTATTTTTTATCGTTTTTGATATAACTGGTGTTACTAACAAAGCCAAAATTGCAAGAACAATTAAAACACCCATAAGTTCTAATAATGTAAAACCATTTTTCTTCATAATTTATGCCACCTATCTTTTTTTATTATAATCGAAAAACAAACAAATGACAAGTATTTATTCTAATACTTCTAAAGTTGTAGCAATTAATTGGTATTTATCAAACCTTTTTTCGACTTTTCCAGTGAACTGTATCACTTGACCAATGTCTACATTATGATACTTTTCATAAGTTCTTGGAAATAAAACAATATCCAAATTTGTAATCTCATCACTTCCTGTTAAAAAACACATAGTATCATTATTTTTAGTTACAATCTCTTTTTTCTTTTCTATATACGCAATAATCGTTACAACTCGATCAAAATACAATTCCATTTCAGATAACATCACATTCGAATTTGATTTTAACCGATATTCTGTTACTGGATGATTACTCAAATAAAAGCCAAAGACTTCTAATTCTTGTTCCATTAACTCATGATTAGAATACTCTTTTTGTATTTCCAACTCTGGTTTTAAAGCAAATTCTTCTGGTAAATCATTGATTAATTCTCCATAATTAATAATCAAATCAATATTCTCAGCCAATGTTTTTTTATTAAACTCAAATGAATCAAAACATCCAGCACAAATTAAACTTTGAACAACCTTAATATTCAAACTTTTCCCATAACAACGTCGAATAAAATCATAAATATCTAAAAATAATCCATTCTCTCGTTCTTTCAAAATCGTATTCACAACATTCACACCAACATTTTTAATACCTGTAATTGGAAAGCGAATTCCTTTTTCTTCTACAATATACTCCTTACCACTATAATTAATATCTGGCTTTAAAATTTCAATTTGGTTCAACTTACATTCATATACATACTCTCTTGTTTTTGAACTTCCAATATGCATATTTAATAAATGCTTCATAAAATATAAAGGATAATGTACTTTTAAATAAGCCATACGATATGATATCATCGCATAAGCAACCGAATGTGCCCGATTAAATCCAAAAGAAGCAAACTTTAAAATCAATTCATATACTTCTGTTGCAACCTCTAAAGTATAACCTCGTTTTAAAGAACGCCCTATAAATTTATCTTTTTCTTGCAATAACACTTCTTCCTTTTTCTTACTCATAGCTCTTCTTAAAATATCTGCTTCTCCTAATGTATAACCTGCCAAAACATTTGCAATAGACATAATCTGTTCTTGATAAACAATAATCCCATAAGTGTTTTCTAAAATAGGTTTTAAATCAGGATGAATATAATTAGTAGGTTCAATTCCATGTTTTCTTTTAATATAAGAATCAATATTATTCATTGGTCCTGGTCGAAACAAAGCCAAAGCAGCAAAAATATCCTCAAATGTAGTTGGACGAAATTTACGTAAAAAGTTTTTCATTCCATCACTTTCAAATTGAAAAATTCCCATCGTATTCACTGTTGTAAACAAAGATAGTGCTTTTTGATCTCCTACAGGAATCGTATCAAAAGTAAGATCATAAGGAATATCTTTTAATGTGTCTGCAATTAAAGTTAAATTACGAAGAGCAAGAAAATCCATCTTTAATAATCCCAAAGATTCTAAATACTCCATCGAGTAACCAGTCAAATAACCATCTATTGTTTTATGGAGTGGAATCACTTCATCCAAATCTACCTGAGACATTACAATTCCTGCTGCATGAATACTTGTATGACGTTTTAATCCTTCTAATTTTAAAGCAATTTGATACATCTTTTTCAAATTAGGATTGGCATCTAACCACTCCTGCAACTTATGAGTTGCTTGATAATTTTCTCGAAGTGAATTCCTAGAATCTAATTGTTTACAAACTTGATCAACCAAAGAAAGTTCTACATTCATAACACGTCCAACATCACGAATTGCTTGCTTAGAACCTAGTGTCCCAAAAGTAATAATAGGAGCAACTTTTTTCACACCATACTTCCCCATACAATATTTTACTACCTGATCCCGTTTGGTATACTCAAAATCAACATCAATATCAGGCATCGTAATACGCATAGAATTTAAAAAACGTTCAAACATTAAATGATACTTCATAGGATCAATCGTTGTAATATTTAAAAGATATGCAACCAAAGAACCAGCTGCACTACCTCTTCCAGGTCCTACCAAAATATCATGTTCTTTTGCATATTTAATGTAATCCCAAACTACCAAAAAATAATTACAAAAACCCATTTTTTCAATAACATCAAGTTCATCATGTAAACGTTCTAAGTATTTTTTAGATACCATTTCTCCAAAAATACGTTTTAACCCCTCTTTACATAACTGTTTCAAATAAGTAATGGCACTCATTCCTTCTGGACAATCATAAATTGGTAATAAATTTTTTTCCATTTTAATTTCTAAATTACAATCTTCTAAAATTTTTTGATTATTTTTTAAATCTTCTGGATAATTTACCTTGATTTCTTCATAAAAATGAAAAGAATAATCATAATCTACAAACGAAACATTTTCAATCGTAACTCCATCCTTAATTCCAATTAAATATTTTAAATATTCAGAATCTTCTTTCGATAAATATAAAATAGGATTACAATAAACCAAACATTCCGAAGAAGATAACTGATTTCTCTCTTCTTTTGATCGATAACCAAGATAAATATCACCAAAAATTTTTTTCGCATCAGCAAATAATGACCCACTAGAAAAAGGAATAATACAAATTAAATGACTACTATATTGTTCTAAGTCTAAAAATGAAATATCTCGTTCACTACGAATCGTTTCAAGTTTTAATAAATTTTGATATCCTTGATAATTCTTACAATATAAAATAAAAGGCAAATGATCAATTTCTAATTCCAACCCTACAATTGGCTTAATATGATGATGGATGCATTCCTGATAAAACTCCATAACTCCATACATACTAGAATCGGTAATAGTTAAAGCCTGAATTCCATGTTGATGCGCAAAAGCAATTAAATCTTTAATTTTAATCAAACTAGATAATAAAGAATGATCGGTTTTGATATATAATGGAACATAATTCATGGATAACACCACCTTTGTTCTATCATATCAAATTAAACATTCGTTCGTCAATTACTAAAAGAAAAAAAGTATCATTTTCATGATACCTTTTTAATATTCTAGTGTATATGGACTAGCATAAGTTCCGTTTCCTGATTTGATCTTAACAGAAGGATTTAATTCAATAACTGGTCTAATTCCACGTGTTCTTCCTTCTACTTTAGCCATATCAGATGTTCCACCGTAACTAGTATACCATACATATCCTGAATAATCTCCATCAGAGTTAAGAGTCCAAGCTGTAAATTGATCTACACGACCTGTTGCACTTACAACACTCATTAATTCTCCTACACGAGGTAATCCAACATATGCCATTGTTGATTTTGTACTAGCAGATAATGTTGTATTATATGGATTTTTTCCAATTCCATAACTATTATAATACCATTTTGTTAATAACATAGCATTTTTCTCTTTTTGTGTGAATAATGTGTTATAAACAGTTGTATTTAAGTATTGTCCAACACCTTCTGTTGTACTAAATGTCCCGTAAGTTCCGAATGGAACTCTTGCATAACCATTGCCTTCCATATAATATGAATCATAAATTAATCTAGTTGCTGTTCCTGTTGCTTTTACAATACGCCATGTTTTTCCTGCAAATGTTACATATTCTCCACTCACACGTTTATTTAACATTGTGTTAGATGCTCCACTTGCATCATTTGAGATACGATATGGATCTGCAAATGTTCCTTTACCTGAAACAATATTTAATGATTTCATAGTAATAACTGGTCTCATTGCATATGGTTCTTCTACTTTATGACCTCTTTCAGCATATCCATCTTCATGAATAACCCAATTAGATCTTGCTGTAGTTGGAGTCATAGTGAAGAATCTTTCTCCATTATTTAAGAATCCATCAAGTCCACCTAGAATATTATATTCATCAATAGTTAATAATCCAACGTTTGATTTTACTACATTTGAGCAAGTATAACGAACAGTTGGTATTTTAATAGATAGATCACTACAATAATCTCCTTGTACAATTAATTTTGATGCATTATTCAATGAATTATAGAATTCCGAATTTAACCATTTTTCAGCATGACTGCCTTTAAATGTACTAGAATCATCATCATATGAGAATCCTGCTACTGCATCTTCTGTAATTAATTTAATTGTATTGTTTTCATTTACTTTGATCACTCTCCATAAATGTCCACTATACCATACATAGTTATCTTGTTCTTGTGTATTATAACAATCTCCAGTTGATTCACAACCATTTTCTTGTCTGAACAAATTGGTAGTTGTTGCTGCTACAACATTTACGATACGTTCTACTGTTTTTTTGTTTCCTGATGCGTCAGTTGCTGTATAAGTAATTTTATAAGCTCCTACTTTATAAGGATTTACTGTTCCACTGATATTTAGTTTTACAGTTTCATCAAGATTATCTAGTGCAGTAGCACCAAGTTCATTATAAGAACTTCCGTAAAGAATAGATACTTCTTTTTCCCCATTTAATGTAATGGTTGGTGCAGTTGTATCTTTTACAACTACTGTAAGTGTTACTGTTTTTGTATTTCCAGCTGCGTCTGTTGAAGTATAGACAATTGGGTAGTTTCCTACTTTTGCCATATTTACTTCTCCTGATGCGACTACTTGTACATTAGCATCTAAGTTGTCTTTTACTGTAGATGTTGGAACTGTATAAGCTCCCTCTCTACTTGCTTCTAATTCTACTTTGAAATCTTTTTCTGATACTGTATCACCATTTGCAACTTGAATAATTGGAGCAGTTTTATCCATTTTCAATACTGAACTAGTTACTGCTTCAGCCATATTTCCAGCTGCATCCATTGCTGCTACACGATATAGAATTGCTGATGATTCAGATTCAACTTTAAACTCTGTTGTTCCATTTATAACTGCTTTGTTTGTCCAATCTGACCATGTTTCTCCATTATCGGTACTAATAGCATATAGAAGATTTGTAACTCCACTTAATTCATCTGATCCATTAATTGATACTTGAATATCTTGTAAATACCAACCATTATTTCCAGGAGTCGTTACGATTGCTGAACTTACACTTGGTTTTACAGAATCTAATGCATAAGTTTCACTTACAGTTTCTTCAGAAACATTTCCTGCTTCATCAAAACTTCTTACTTTAAATTGAATATTATTACTATTATGAGCAATTGTAAATTGTGGTGTTTCTAAACTTTCAGTTGCAGTCCAATCGGTTACTAAAGTGTTATTTACGAAAACTTGATATTCATATCTTACGATACTAGTTTCTTTGTCTTCTCCACTAATAGTTACTATAATTGGATCGATAAACCAATTATTTTTGTTTGGTTTATTTGATACTTTATAACCAACGCTTGGTGCATTTGTATCAATATTTGTAATTTTAACTTCTACTGTTTGTTCATTTCCTAATAAGTCACTTACTGTTACATTTTGAGTAGTGTTTTCTGTAAATTGTTTTGCCATTGATAATTTATCTTCTGATAATGTCCAACCTTTTAACTCTTTCATAGCTTCTAATGCTCTTATTGTTACAATTACTGGTTCTTTTGTAGAATTTACATTACTATAACTTACTGTTGGTAAAACAAACTCTTTATCAATATTTTGAATGTTAATCACTACTGTTTGTTCATTTCCTACTAGGTCTTTCACAATAACTCCAGTTGTTACATTTTCTTCAAATTCTTTTGTCATTGACATTTTATCTTCTGATAATGTCCAGCCTTCTGCTTTTTGCATTGGTTCTAGTGCTGTTATAGTTGCTATGACATTTCCGTTTGTTGCTTCTGTTACATCATAAGTTACAGTAGGTAAAACAAACTCTCTATCAATATTAGCAATACTTACTTGTACTGTAGCTGTATTTCCAACTAAGTCTTTTACTGTTACTTCTTCTGTTACATTATTTGCATACTCTTTTGTCATTGACATTTTATCTTCTGATAATGTCCAACCTTCTGTTACTTGCATTGCTTCTTTTGCTGTAATTGTTACTATTACATTCCCCATTGTTGGCTCTGTTACATTATATGTCACTGTTGGTAATTCAAATTCTCTATCAATGTTTTTAATTTCTACAATAACAACTTGTTCATTTCCAGCAATATCTTTTACTGTTACTGCTTCTTTTGTATTATCTGTATACTCTCTTGTCATTGATAATTTATCTTCTGATAATGTCCAACCCTCTACTTCTTGCATTAGTTCATCTGCTGTGATAATTGCTACTACATTTTGAGTGGTTGGCTCTACTACATTGTAAGTCACTACTGGTGCTGCAAATTCTTTATCAATATTTGAAATATTAATTTGTACTGACTGTTCATTTCCTACAATGTCTTTTACTGTTACTACCTCAGATGTATTATCTGAATATTTTTTTGTCATTGATAATTTATCTTCTGATAATGTAAAGCCTTCTACTTCTTGCATTGGTTCATCTGCTGTAATTGTTACTGTTACTTTTCCTTTTGTTGGAGTAGTTACATCATAACTTACTGTTGGCTTATTAAATACAATATCAATATTGATAATATTTACTTGTACTGTAGCTGCATTTCCAGCTAAATCTTTAACAATTACTTCTTCTGATACATTAGCTGCATATGATTTTGTCATTGTTAACTGATCTTCTGATAATGTCCATCCTTCTACCGCTTGCATTTTTTCTTTTGCAGTAATTGTTGCAATTACTGGTCCAGCTGTTGCTTCAGTCTTATCATAACTTACTGTTGGTACTTTGAATTCTCTATCGATATTTGTGACTTTTACTTCTACCTTACTTGTATTTCCTGCTAAATCTTTTACTGTTACTTCTTCAGTTGCATTATCTGTAAACTCTTTTGTCATTGATAATTTATCTTCTGATAATGTCCAGCCTTCTACTTCTTGCATTGCCTCATCTGCTGTAATAATTGCTACCACATTCCCCATTGTTGGTACTGATGGATTAAAGCTTACTACTGGTTTATTAAATGTTTTATCAATGTTTGCAATACTTACTTGTACTGTAGCTGTATTTCCAGCCAAGTCTTTTACGATTACTTCTTCAGTAACACTATCAGTATATTCTTTTGTCATTGATAATTTATCTTCTGATAATGTCCAGCCTTCTACTTCTTGCATTGCTTCTGTTGAAGTAATAGTTGCTACTACTTTTCCTTTTGTTGGAGTCGTTACATCGTAACTTACTATTGGTAAGGCGAATACTCTATCGATATTTGCAATATTTACTTGTACTGTTTGTTCATTTCCAACTAAGTCTTTTACTACTACAGATAACTCTATATTATCAGTGAATTCTTTTGTCATTGATAATTTATCTTCTGATAATGTCCATCCTTCTATTGCTTGCATTGCTTCTTTTGCTGTAATTGTTGCTACCACATTTCCCATTGTTGGTTCTGTTACATCATAACTTACTGTTGGTAATTCAAATGTTTTATCAATGTTTTGAATTGTAATTTTTACTGTTTTTTCATTTCCAGCAATATCTTTTACTGTTACAGACTCTTCTTCTACATTATCTGTATACA
>CANAXT010000016.1 GCA_947365915.1 uncultured Mycoplasmatota bacterium | reverse complement strand
ATGCAGCATCAGTAACTGAAGAATATAGAAACAAAAACGTTGGAGAAGAAATACCGGAGAGTGCGATAAATGCCTATTTTGTATGGGTACCAAGATACGAATATGACTATGTAAATATAGAAAACTATGCAGGAGGAAGTGTAGCCCAACCAGGAGAAATCAAAGTAAATTTTGTAGCAAAAAGTAAAACAACAGCAACAACCAATTATAAAATCCATCCAGCATTTAATTTTGGAGGAACAGAATTAGCAGGAATATGGGTAGGAAAATTTGAGACAACAGGAGATGGAACAACCCCAACAATAAAACCAAACTTAAGTTCATTAAGAAGCCAGAGTGTAAGTACTCAGTTTGCAACAGCGCAGAAGTTCAGTGCATCAGGAAATAGTTATGGAATAGGTACGAGTGCAGATGCACATATGATGAAGAATAGTGAATGGGGAGCAGTAGTGTATTTAAGTCAAAGTAAATACGGAAAAAGAGGAAATAGTAGTTATAGTGGAGCAAATAAGGAAGTATACATAAATAATAATAGTAACTACACAACAGGATGTAGCGCAGGAGCGCCAAGTACAAGTAGTGTATCATCATGTGAAAATGTATATAATGCGAGTCCAGGAGGAACAGGAGCGAGTACGAGTGGAACGATATATGGAGCATATGACATGAATGGAGGAGCACAAGAATATGTAATGGGGATACATAATAATAGTATAGGTGCTTCAGGATTTAGCAGTTTACCAACAGAAAAATATTATGATAACTATACGTCAACCTCAGCAACAACAGCATGCAATTCAGGAATATGTTATGGACATGCATTAAGTGAGACGAACGGATGGTATTCTGATAATACTGTCTTTGTAACTTCTACTTTTTCATGGATTCTCCGTGGTGGTAGTCATAATTCTACAGTGGGTGCAGGAGTGTTCGCTTTCAATAATCATAATGGTAATGCGGGTGTTGATCGCTCATTCCGTGTAGTAATGCTTGGCTAAAACTATCAAAGGTAATAAATAAACAAAACAGTTTACCTCAATAGAGTGTACTGTTTTTTTTCACCTCCAATAATTTTTCCTATTGGATTTTTTTTATAATCAAAACTAAAAATTTTCACATACTCCTATTATATTTTTTGACATACAAAAAATATAATGCTATGATGAACCTAGAAGAAGAATCTGAAAGCTTCTGACATTAAAGCAGTAGAAAGGAATAAAAAAAGATGAAAATTGATTTAGAATTCACATAAAAAGTACCAATTTTTTTTGAGAATTTTCTTACGACATATTGGCGACATATTGGCGACATTAGTATTGTAGAATTTTATAATTACTGATATAATATTTTATATAAATGGAGGTACTATGATAGATATAATTGAAGATATTAGAAATGAGTTTAAAATTAAATTAACTGATAATTTTGAAAGAGAAATAATTGCCTTTTTAAATACTAATGGTGGAAATCTTTATATTGGAATTTCAGATAAAGGCGAAGTTGTAGGAACAAGTAAAAATATAGATTTATTACAAAGAACAATTAAAGATCGAATTAAAGATAATATAAGTCCATCTACTTTAGGATTATTTGATGTAGTTGTAGAAGAATTAGATAATAAGAAATATATCAAAATTATTGTAGCGAGGGGAACTGAAAAACCTTATTGTCTAAAAGGTATGGGTATGACTCCTGATAGTTGTTTTATTCGTGTAGGAAGTTCTGTTCAAGGAATGAGTGATGATATTATAAGTAGAGAGTTTAGTTCTAGAACTAGAAATTCATTAAAAAATATAGTATCTCCAAATCAAGAATTAACCTTTACTCAGTTAAAAATATATTATGAAGAAAAAGGATTTAAAATAAATAATAATTTTTTAAAACAATTAGAATTATATACAATCAATGGTAAATACAATTATGTTGCTTATTTATTGTCAGATAATAATACCATTTCAGTTAGGTTTGCTAAGTATGAAACTGATACAGCAGTAAATTTGATAGAAAACGAAGATTATGGTTGTTGTTGTATAATTAAAGCTACTCAAAATATATTAGATAAACTTAGAATTGAAAATAAAACATTTACTAAGATTACTTACCCAACTCGAAAAGAAATTGATTTATTTGATTATAATGCAGTAAGAGAAGCTGTAGTTAATGCAATTGTACATAATGATTGGTCTCGTGAGTATGCACCCAAATTTGAAATGTTTAATAATAGAATTGTTATTTCATCAAATGGAGGCCTTCAAGAGAATACCTCTAAAGAAGAATTTTTATCAGGTTTTACTTTACCTAGAAATAGAGAATTAATGAAAGTATTTAGAGATTTAGAATATGTGGAACAAATGGGAACAGGTATTATAAGGATACTAGAAAAATACGATGAAAGTTGTTTTGAATTTTTTCCAAACTTTATACGAGTTTCGTTTCCTTATAATGAAAATACCTTTTCGAATAAAAAAAATAAAAGAATTATAAATGAAAATTTATCGCCACTTCAAATGTCTATTATTAGCTTAATTCAAGATGAACCTACAATTACACAAGAGACACTTGCGAAACTTTTAAATACTACAAAAAGGACAATTCAGAGAAATATAAAAGAGTTAATGGACCAAGGTATTTTAAAAAGAAGTGGTTCAAATAGACAAGGAATTTGGAAAGTAGAAGATTAATTTTACAACATTATGATGCAAATTTGTAATAAGAAATAATGTAGGAGGTTTCAATACAGTTAGAAGATTTAAATGTAGAGTATGATAAATTACAAAAGAAATATGGAGCAAAGGAATTAGATTCGATATACAATGGAGGCTGTAAATATAATCCCAATATTTGCTTTGTTTTTATGAATTCGAAGGAAGAAATATTGCCTCATCAAAAGATTGGAGGGGAATAAAATATCCTTGGATAGGAACTAAAAATATATGGGATTCATTTTACTCTCTCAAGAAAAGGACAAACATTTTTTAACCCCAATTGACATAGAAAAAATTTATTGCTGAAAAAAATAAAAAGTGGTAAAATAAATAAGTACTGAGTTACAAAATGTAATATAAATGAGTGCTGGATATCAAATTTGAAACCTTCAATGACTTTATAATCTGCAACAAACTGTAATTTAAATTAATTATTAATATGATTCAATTTTTATAATCTTCCATTTTGGAATTTTTTTTTGACCTTAATAATTAATATTATTTTTTAGCCATAATTATTAATATGATTTTGTATTAAAAAAGATTGACATAATAATATGTTCATGCTATGATGAACTTGTAAGAAGAATCTGAAAGCTTCTGACATTAAAGCAGTAGAAAGGAATAAAAAAAAGATGAAAATTGATTTAGAATTCACACTAAAAAACAATACCATACCAATGGAATATCACAGTTTTATCGTTAGCTTTTTCAAAAAAGCACTAGAATTATCAGACCCAGAATTGTATCAAAAATTATATCAAGATGGAAACACACAAATGAAATCATTCACATATTCTGTATTCTTTGACAAACCACAATTTTTAAAAGACCAAATCATATTAGGAACAAAAAAAATAACCATTCACATAAGTGATTATGATATTCAAAATGCCCTATACTTCACAAACGCTTTTAGAACATTTGAAAAGCAAAACATAACTTTTCCACTCAACAACAACGAAATGAAATTAACGAGAATTATGGTAAACCCAATGGAATCATTAACAGAAGATAACATTATCATTCAAATGACTTCACCACTCATTGTAAGAAATCATGACAAAGAAACAAACAAAGATATTTATCTCACTTATCAAGATGAAAAATTTGAAGAAATATTAAAACTAAATATTCAAAACACAATCCAAAAACTAGGTTATAATTTTGTTATTGATGACTTTAAAATTACACCATTAAAAAATAAAAAAACAGTAGTAAAACTATACCGTCATGCAATGAACGCTTCATTAGGACTTTTCCAACTAAAAGGAAATCAAGAATTATTAGATTTCTTATGGAAAGCAGGAATGGGAAGTCATCGTTCTAGTGGATTTGGAAACTTTAAAATTATAAAATAGAAAGGAGGAAAATAATGAACGATTACGTAGTTTTTAGAATGAATGACTTTTTAGGAAATGCAGGAATTGTAGGATTATCAAAACTATTAAAAACACTTGATTCTGAAGGAGAACACTACAAAATAAATCAAGATTCTATAGAAGTAGAAACAAAATTTTTATTAGAAACTGATTTAACGCAAGCCTATTTTGATACACTAATAGAAGAATACAAAGAAGAATGTCCATACAATCGAATATTAAAACGATCAAAAATTCTAATTCAAGAACCAAATAAAGAAATTAAAGGATTTCAAAAACAAATAAAATCATTCAAAAAGGACTTAGAAAGCAATCGATATAAAACAGGCTATGAATCAATTCAACAAAAAAACGACAACTCTATCAATCTATATGAAGAATTAAAAAGACTGCTTACAATAAAAGAACCAGAAAAAATTACAGAATGTCTTATCAACATTGATAATTTATTAAATCAAGATCTTATAAAAGAAACATTTTTTATGAAAGACATCGCTTATTTTATCATCAATCGCTTTTGGGATAGTAAAAGTTTTTTAAATCGAAATAACGCCAAAAAAAGCATGAAAGAAGTACACAAAAAAGAAATAGAAGATATATTGAAACAATACCTATCACAAGAATCAAAAAAAGGAAATGTTTGTGTCGAATGTGGAGATGAAGTATCTGGAACAATGAGTATACCCTCATCATTTGTAAATGATTTTTCAGAAGATTTTTCTAGAAAAAATTCAAATTATTGGAATTTTAAACCAAACTGTTATTTTTGTCCAAAATGTTTATTTTTATATACATTGATTCCGTTGGGATTTTCAAAAATAGAAAATAATTTTTTATTTATTAATGCCAATCAATCATTAAAATTATTAAAAAAAGTAAACAACCAAAAAACAACAAATGAAAAAGAAAATAATAATAATTACTTTTATGTTTATAATCAAGTATTTCAAAAATTAAATAAAGAAAATTTAAAACAGATCAGTAATATTCAAGTAATTACAAGACAAGGAATAGAAAGTAAATATCGATTTGATATTATCAACCAACATATTTTAAACATACTATCTACTTGTAGCAAAGAACTAGAGCAACTATCGAATTATGGCTATATCAAAGATATAGAAGGATACCGAAATATATATGAAGAAGTTTTAACGCATTTATTATATAACCAAGAATTATATCAATTACTAAACGAATTATTGCGTTTTAACTTAAATTCAGGAAATGAATATGTCATTTATACATGTAAATTAATTTACCAAATAGAAGAAAGGAGAAAAACTATGACAAAGAATAAATACTATTTTGCTTCCAAAGCAGGGAATGAGTATAGAAAAGCAATGGAACTAAAAGGAAAAGAAGATCCAACAATTAGTATATCCTATAAAATGCTAAATTCCTTAAAAAATCAAGATTGTAATCAGTTTATAGATATCATCGCCCGTCTTTCAAATGCTTTAAATAGAACCGTGCCAAAAGGATTAGTAGATGCAATTAATGATATTGAGGAATTTAAAAAATTTGGTTATGCTTTTATATTAGGATTTAGAGGAGGACATTACGAAAAAAAAGAACAAAATGATATGAAAGATGAATTAAAAGAAGGAGGAGAACAATAAATGAATAAAAGAGATGGACTTACACTTTCTATAATATTGAAAGCAGAAAGTGCTAATTATGGAGAAGGTTATCGTAATTTAACCGTATTAAAAAAAATGATGAAAGGAGAAAAAACATACACCTATATCTCTCGTCAAGCTTTAAGATATAATATCATAGATCAGCTAAAATGGAATAATACACCAGTAGAAGCACAAGGAAGTGGAGAATCCAAAGTAGTTCAATTTTCTCCAACAGCAACAATCAAAGACTATCCAGAAATTGATCTTTTTGGATATATGAAAACCACTTCAAAAAATGACGATAGCAAAGGGGGCGCACAAACAAGAAGTGCAGTCGTTAGACTGAGTAATGCTATTTCCTTAGAACCATTTGAAGGAGATATGGATTACTTAACAAACATGGGACTAGCAAGTAGAGAAGGACTCAATAATGCAATCGCCCAAAGTGAAATTCATCACTCCTATTATGGATACACAATTACCATTGATCTAGATCGAATTGGAATCGATGGAACAATAGAAATATCAAACGCAGAAAGAGCAAAAAGAGTAGTTGATTTTTTAAAAACAGTAGAATTTTTATATCGTGACATCCGAGGAAGAAGAGAAAATTTATCGCCACTATTTATTATTGGAGGACTTTATGAAAGAAAAAACCCTTATTTTGAACATCGACTAATGGTTGAACAAAACAACTTGAATATAGAACCTATTGAAGAATTATTATTGATTGATGAAATCAAAAAGAACACACATATTGGACTTTTAAACGGTATTTTTACTAACAGCAAAGAAATAGAAAAAAAATTAAATACAAAAACAATTCATCAAGTATTTGAAAATCTAGAAAAAGAAGTAAAGGACTATTATGAAAGTAATTAAACTGGTTTGTAAACAAACATTGGTAAATTACCGAAAACCGACCAGTTTTAAAATCAAAGAATCATACCCGCTTCCCCCTTATTCTACGGTAATTGGCATGATTCATAAAGCATGTTCATTTACAGAATATCATCCAATGAAAATAAGCATACAAGGAACAAGGCATGGTCAAGTTTCAGACATGTATACAAAATACACCTTTTCAGTAGGAAAAAAATATGAGTCAGATCGTCATAATCTTTGGGTAAAAGACGAAGAAAACAATCAGTATGGAATTACTCAAGGTATTGGCTATACAGAACTTTTAACAGAAGTAGAACTTGTTATTCATATTCAGCCAGATAATCAAGAAGAATTAATGAGCATTTATGAAAATTTAAAAAAACCAAGTGTGTACCTTTCCTTAGGGCGTCATGAAGATTTATTAGATATTACAAAAGTAGAAATACAAAATTGTAAAGAAGTAAAAAACGTTTTTGGAAAACATGACATTTATATTCCACTGGAAATGTCCAAAAATTATTTTGGAACCACTTACCCATTAACCAAAGAATTTTATATTGATTCAAAGACAGGCATGCGAAGATTTAAGAAACCAATTTTATCTAAACTAGTACCGACTATGCAAAAAATAGATTATACAATGATAGATGAAGAAAATGATTTGGTAGTATTGGTTTAATCTTATAGAAAGATTTTTCTTTTTATTTTAGAATGGAGAACTTGAATATGGAACAAATTTACGCAAAATCAAACCCCAAAATCTCTTTAGAACAACATACAAAAGAAGTCATAGAAAACTTTAAAAATTTTTTAACACTATATCCCAATAAATTTGATTCAAAAGAACAAAAATTAATTTTACTTGCTTGTAAATACCATGACTATGGAAAAGTAAACACATTATTTCAAGAATATATAAATACAGGAAAGAAACCTTCAAAATGGATACAACATGGCTTTTTTAGCCCTTGCTTTATTAGCAAAAAAGATTTGATAGAGCAATATGGAGAAGAAAGCGATAAAATATATTCAATCCTAGTAACAGCAATTTTTTACCATCATACCAGGGAAAATATATATTTTGGTGGAAAGCAATATGAGGAAGATTTTAAAAAATATGTAAAAGAAAATGGAGAACGTTTTTTAAAAAATATGTAAAAGAAAATGGAGAACGTTTTTTAAAAAAAGAAATAGCAAATGACTTTTCTACTTCCGATTTATTATTTCACTATCCAGATGTTGCTTCAAAAGATATTGAGTTAGAAGATTGGATCTTATATTCTAAAATAAAAGGGCTGTTAAATCGATGTGATTATGCAGCAAGTGCAAACGAAAATACAATCGAAGAAGAAATATTAGAAAATGGAAAATCTATTGCTGATATTGTATTAGAACATTATGCAACATTAAGAAAATCACAACAATTTGCTTTAGAACATCAAAATGATAACATTGTATTAATTGCGCCAACAGGAAGCGGAAAAACAGAAGCAGCATTACTTTGGATAGGAAAAGAAAAAGGATTTTACACATTACCTTTAAAAGTTGCTAGTACCGCAATTTATCACCGAATTAAAGATAATTATAATTATTCAAAAACCTCCCTTTTACACTCCGATGCTCTAGATCTTTTAATTGATGAAAATAAAAAACAAACCGATAATACAATAACTACAATATACGAAGATTATCAAAGAATGAAACGATTATCTTACCCGCTCACCATTTGTACAGTGGATCAAATATTCAAGTTTCCTTTTAAAAGCTTAGGACAAGAACAATTTCTAGCCACTTTATCCTATTCAAAAGTAGTCATTGATGAAATACAAATGTATTCAAGTAGAATTTTAGCGTGTTTATTAGTAGGACTTTCTATGTTAGTAAAAGCAGGAGGAAAATTTATGATAATCACTGCTACATTTCCAGATCTTTTCGCATATCTCTTAAAAAAAATAGTAGGAGAAGAAAACTATTTAATAGAAAACTGTGCAACAGAAGACCCTTTATTGCGACATAGAATTTCATTTCAAAAAGGAAATCTTGATTATGAAAGAATAATTGAAAGCGCAAAAGAGAAAAAGGTACTCGTTATTTGTAATAGTATCTCTGTTGCAATAAGTACATATAAAGAATTAAAAAAATTAGCTTGTGATTTGACAAAAGGATTATTACATTCTCATTTTATCAAAAAAGATCGTAATGTATTAGAAAAAAGAATACTAGAATTTCAAGAAAATGGGATTTGGGTTACTTCACCTATAGTAGAAGCAAGCCTTGATATTGACTTTGATGAATTACATACAGAAATGTGTTCAGCAGATAGCTTGTTACAACGTTTTGGAAGATGTTATCGAAAAAGAGCTTATGATAAAGAAACTCCTAATATTTACATATATGAAACAGGTAACTCTTATATATATGATGGAGAAATTTATGAACGTTCTATAGAAAAGTTAAATCTTTATCAAGGAAAATTATTATCAGAATATGATAAAATCTGCTATCTAAACGAAGTATATAACTTATCAGAAATCAAAGATACAAAATATTATAAAGACATTGATAAAGATATCGAAATGATGATAGATATTTATCCAATGAAATATGAAGATAAAGAAGTACAAAATCTGTTTAGAGAAATTTCAAATGTTAGCATTATTCCAGATACTGTTTTTACACAAAATGATTTAGAAATACAAAATTGCATCAAAACTATCAACCAAACAGAAGATTTTGAGAAAAAACTACTTGCTAAAAAAAATTTGTTAAAATACACACTTTCTATACGATATCACTATGGAAATAAGAAAGAATTTCAAGAAATCCCAGGAACGGATTTATATCGATTAAATGGAGATTATGACTCTGAACTAGGATTTATAGAAGGAGAAGAAAAATTTGAAGAAAGAATAGATTGATGAAAGAAAATTACGAGAATGAATATTAAAAAAATTTTAATTGATACAAACTGAAATTTAAAGTGCTCTAGTTCACTTAGATATGTTGACGAAATATTAGTTGTAATCTGAACATACTGTAATTTAAAGAATGAAATCAATATAGATCAAGTATTTTTCTTTGAGTTGTAATTTAAACATACTGTAATTTAAAGATTCAAAATGCAGATGGTATTTACACTGGAATGAAAGTTGTAATCGAAACATATTGTAATACAAAAACGATTAGAAGAGGACAAACTCTTCTTTTTTTAAAACAACATTCATATATTAAATAAAGAGGTGCTATATATGAATAATAAAAATAAAAAAATTATAATAATAATAGGAATAATTATAACGATTATCATATTATTTACTTGTTATAAAACACTATCTAAAACACCAAATAACTCAGAAAAACAACAAAAAGGATTAACACTAACATTAAAAGGCAATACAATGATGAACTTAAAAGTAGGTGACACTTATAGTGAACCTGGATATCAAGCAATTGATAAAAACGAAGGAGACTTAACCAACAAAGTATCAGTACAAAGCACACTAAACACCAATATTCCAGGAACCTATCAAATAACTTATGTCATCACAAATAAAAATGGAGAAAAAACAGAACTAAAACGTTTTATCACCGTAAAAGGAAATCAAATAAAACAATATAAAGACTCATATGATAAAATTGACAACACATTAAAAACATGGTGGAGTGGAAACAAAAAAGACCATACAAGACCAGAAGAAGGAGCAGGAAACAAAGGAGAAATCTTAAAACAATATGGCGCATATTACATGGGAAAAGATGAAAAAATAATATATCTAACATTTGACGAAGGAAGTAATGACACTTACACAGAAGAAATTGTTGACATATTAAACCAGAATAATGTTAAAGCCACATTCTTCTTTTGTAAAGGCTTCATGAGAGATAATCCAGAATTAATGAAAAAAATTGCAGAATCTGGACACTCAGTCGGAAATCATACAGCAAACCACTATTCCATGCCATCATTAGCAAGCCGATCAAACTTTGAAAAATACGTGAATGAAATAGAAGAAAACGAAAAAACATATCAAGAGATTACAGGCAAACCAATGGATAAAGTATACCGTGAACCAAAAGGAGAATACAGTTATAGAAGTTTACAAATAATTTACGATATGGGCTACAAAAGCTACTTTTGGAGTGCAGATCACTATGACTTTGATTATGATGTATCAAAAGAAAAAGCATTAGAAGAATTAACAAAAAAGTATCATAATGGAGCGATATATTTAATTCATCCAAAAAACAAAGGAAACTATGAAGCAATGGATGACTTTATCAAAAACATGCAAAAACTAGGATATACATTTGGACTTGTCAAAGATATTGAATAAAGTCCTTTTTTCATGTATGATAAAAAAGGAGGGAAAATTATGATATTAGCAACCAATAACGAAGGAAAACTAAAAGAAATAAAAAAAATACTAAATGAATTTGACATTATTTCACTAAAAGAAGCTTCCGTATACCATGAAGTAGAAGAAGACCAAGATAGCTTCTATGGAAATGCATCAAAAAAAGCCAGAGAAATTTATCAAATAACAAAAACACCAACCATCGCAGATGACAGTGGTATCTGCATAGACGCATTCGATGGATGGCCAGGCGTATATTCAGATCGATTTCTAGGATCAAATGCAACAAAAGAACAACGTAACCAAGCCATTCTACAAAAATTTATAGATACCAAAGTTCAAGACAGAACCGCTAGAGTAATGTGCTACCTAGTCTATTATGATGGAACAAACGAAATCGTTGGAATTGGAGAACTCGTTGGAAAAATCGCTTTTAAACCAATTGGAGATAGAGGATTTGGTTTTGATGACATCTTTGAACTCGAAAACGGTCTTACCCTAGCACAATTAACAGAAGAAGAAAAAAATCAGATTAGTGCTCGCTATCTAGCCGCTGTCGACTTAAAAGAAAAGTTAAAATCATTAGATAAAAAATATACATTCAAATAAAATTTGAGACAACAAAACACTATAAAAAAAAGATACCAAAAAGATACCAAAAGTATCTTTTTTTCTTTAAAAATAAGAAAAGTATATTACTAAAAAATACTTATGGTAAAAAAAACTATAAATAGCATTGACAAGCATGCACATATGGTGTATATTACTATATGTAAGGAGATGATAATATGTTTTTAGAAATTGGAGCAACCATTTTCGGATTAATTCAGGGAGGATTAGTAATGTTTGGTAAAAGAAGCAATTGGATATTCTATTGCTTGCAAATGATATTTCTAGTACTATTTTCCATAACCAATCATTTATATGGAGATATGATTAATAATTCATTTTATCTAATATTTGGAATCATAGGATTTATATTGTGGAAGACAACAGACAACAGAAAAATAACAAAATGTAGTACAAAGGAAAGAATAATTTATATATTAATAATTACAATTGGCACCATACTCGTAGGAATCACATTAAAAAATACAGATGACCCACTTCCGTGGTTAGACGCATTCACAACTACATCAAGTCTAATTGCAACTTATTATATGGTCCAAAAAAAGATTGATACATGGATAATTTGGTTTATTAACGATATATTTTATGCTTTAGAATATTACATTTTACCACATCAAGCGTTTTACTTATTTGTATTGAATATTATATGGACATTTATGGCAGTAGGATCATGGATCAACTGGAAAAAAAATATGAAAGAAGATGAGTAAATTGAAAATATTTTATTCAGGAACATATAAAGTAAGACATGAATTGATCAATGAAGATAACATATTAGATATGTTAAAAGATGATATTAGAACCAAAATAGTAGGAAACGTATCAGATACTGTTTATTCTTCTAATGGAATTACAATAAAAGGAAATCCTAATGTCACCTATATTGGCGGATTCTATTATGAAAAAAAACACCCAAATAAAACAATTTGTGAAAGTGTTGTATTAGAAGAACTAAAACAAATTGATGAAAGCGACTTAGTAATTGCTAACTTAATGGAATATTCAGCCATTGCTAGTATCACAGAAATCATATATGCAGCCAAACAAAATAAACATATCGTAATATTTTGCGATCCAGACATTACCAACTACAACATAACTGGCGAGTATTGGTTTCCCATTATTACGGCCCAAACATTATCTGATAACGTTGAAGTAAAATATACAAAAGACGAAAACGATATCGTAAAATTTATCAAACAGTTAGGAGAATAAAAATGAAATATGGAAATTTAGACAATCGAGAAAGAAAATTCATATCTACAAATATTGCTTACTTAAACAAATACCTTGAGCACTTAAAATTATTAGAAGAAGTAACGATTATTCAAACATTTGATCAAGAATATAAATATAGAAAGTATATAACAAAAAACAAAACTTGTCACTACACAAAAAACTTAAAAAACGGTCACATAACACAGGTAATAAAAATAGATAAAAAAGAATTTGAAAAGGTAATCAATAAAACAGAAAAATGGATCAAAAAAAGAAGAAGAATCTATAAACAAGGACTTTATCAAATTGATGTAGATGACTTTGAAATTCCAAACACATTCACCATGATAGAAGTATTCGGAAATAAATCAGACTTATTTGATACCCCAAAAGGATGGATCGAAGTAACCAACGTAAAAGAATATCAAAACAAGAACATATATCATGGGTCCATTCATAAAACGAATATAATCATTGAAGGAACCGATGGAATCGGGAAATCAGAAACCATCAAAAGACTACTATTACAAGGAATTATTTGTAAAGATAGAGACTCATCAGTGATCTCTTCCAATATGTTATTTGAAATTCCAATGGAAACAAGAGCAAAAAAATATTTCCAATTTTTTAAAACCAATGATGATATTGTAATCTTTTTAATCAACAACGATAAACAAGAACTACTAAGAAGAGTATTATCTAGAAAACAAATATCTGATTTTGACTTAGATACATGTGAATATAACAAATTATATAAAGAAACATATGAATATATGAAGCAAAAAAACATGCTTGAAAGAAAACTATATATGGTTGATTGTACAGGACTTAACATAGAAGAACAAGTAAAAGCAGTAAAAAAAGTGATTGATAAATATGCCTAGTATTGCAGCACATATGGTAGTAGCCAAACAAGTAGGGCAAATCTTAAAAATAGAAGACCCCGAATTTATCAAAGGAAATCTATTACCAGATATTATAAAAAATAAGAACAGCCATCATAAAATAAAAGGAAACCATTTTTCAATACCAGACTTAAATTATTTCAAAACAAATTTAGATTTATATAATCCATTATACCTTGGTTATTACACACATTTATTACTAGATTATTATTTCTTAGAACAATTTATCCCAAAAAATATTTCAAATTTGGATGTATTTCACACAAAAATAATATATAATGAATATGATAACTTAAATTATCAATTGATTCAAAAATTTCATTTAAATATAAATTATTTAAAAACAACATTAAAAAAATTTAAAGTAAAAATAGACAAAAAAAAATTAAACTATAATCTAGATTGCCTATCAATCACAAAATTAGAAGAAACAACATATCTAAAATTTGAAGACTTTTCAAAATTTTTAAGCGAAATATCATATGTAATAAGTAAGGAGATCAAGAAGTATGCAAGTAAACCTAATTAGCTGTATCTTTGTTTTAGATAATGAAAAAAATAATAACATCCGAAAAAATGACATCAAAAAACTAAAAATATTAGTAGATCAAAAACAAAGTTTACCCGAAATGATATTGGAAAAAGGAGGTATGAAACAACTTATAAAAAAGCAAATTTCTAAAATCATTGGTTCCAATCAATTTCATTTGGAGCAAGTTTTCACATTCGACTCTAAAAATGGCATTGATATTACATATTTAGGAATTACTAATATTGAAAATATAAAAAAATTAGATCCTAATTATCAATTAATGGAATTTAAAATAGAAGACAATAATAAAATTCTATTTGGAAATAAAACTTATCCTTATAAAACTATTGAAATAGAAGAAAATAACAACATAGAATACATTCACGAAATAAAAACGAAAAACAATAACTTAAAAAAAACCCTTTTAAACCTATTAGTCAGTTATAAAAAAATCAGAAATAACGTAGATAATACAGACATTCTATTTAAATTTATGGGAAGTTCTTTTACATTAGAAGAAGTAAGGATTTTATATGAATTAATCAAAAATATAACTGTAGATAAATCAAACTTTAGAAAAAAGATAATGAAATATTGTGAAAAAATTGACCAAATGAACGAAACACAAAAAGGTTTTAGGCCAAGTCAAAAATATAGATTTAAACCATTAAAAGGAGATTCATGGATATAAAATGATAAGGGGTGATATAAAAATGAAAACCATATATTATTTTATCATGATAATATCTTTAACTTTATTCATAATAGCTATTACATTATTAAATAATACAAAGCTTCTAGCACCTATAGTCATTGTCATTAGCATTTATCTATTCTTAGGAGCACTCATCAAACTATGTAAAACAAACAATAAATTAAAAAACACCTTTATATGTATATTAGACTTATTATTTTGGCTACCATAATAGAAAAGAGAACAATATGGAATTTATATTTGAATTGATAATAGAATTACTTTTTGAAAGTAGTATAGAAGTGAGCAAAAATAAAAAAATACCAAAATATATTAGATATCCATTAATCATAATGATTTCATTATTCTTCGTTTTGATATTTGGAATCATATTTTTAACTGCCTTCTTATCCTTAAAAGAAAATATGTTTTTAGGACTCCTCTTAATATTGATAGGATTACTACTAATAATAATGAGCACTATAAAATTTAAAAAAATATATTTAACAAAAAAAATGTAGAAAAGAGTATATATATGACAAAAATAATTATTTTCTCAGACTTACATTATGCCCCAGAGAAACCAATTCATAATGGATCAACAATTGATAGAAAACTAATGGAACAAGCAGAACCAATACTTGACACATTAATTGATAAAATAAATAACCAAATAAAACCTGATTTAGTGATTAATTTAGGAGACTTAATAGAAGACTTCAACGATCATGATAAAGACCTCATGAATTTAAACTATATTTGGAATAAACTAAAAAATATTGAAAGTCCCTTTTATTCATGCATAGGGAATCACGATTTACGTTCCATGTCATCAAGAAATGAAATTGAAAAAATTATGAATTATAAACACTCAACTTTTTCAGTGAACATAAAAGGAATACATATTGTTATTTTAGGGACATATGTAAATAACGAATTAGATGCAAGTGATGGCGGTATTCCAAAAACACAATTCGTATCTGATGAAGACATCAAATGGTTAGAAAATGATCTAAATAAAAATGAACTTCCAACAATTATATGTACACATTATGGAATAGCAGAAGACGATATGAAACATAATTGGTGGTTTGAAACAAATCCAGAACACGCATTACTAGGAAACAGAAAAAAATTGAAAAACATTTTCAAAAATAATAAAAAAATCTTAGCTGTATTTTCAGGACATCAACATTGGACAAAAACCATCATAGAAAATGAAATACCCTATTATATAATTGGATCACTAACAGAAAATATAAACGATGATGGAATACCAGACGGCGTATATTTTATTCTTGAATTCGATGGAATACAACTAAAAATTACTGAAAAACATATAAGATTATAATTACTAAATTTTAATAGAAATGAATCCATCTTTCATTTCTTATTTTTTTATAGAATAGAAAAGCCATACAGATTTGCCAAAAAATATCAACATAAACATTTATTCTTGTTGCAATTGGATTATACGGAGGTAATAAAGCATGATAATCCATAAAGCCTATAAATTCAGAGTTTATACAAACATAGAAAAAAAAGAAGAATATGTATATAATTCAGGATTAGAAAATGAATTTTACATGGAAATAATTATGAAATATTTAAATGAATATGGTTCAGCAAGTAGAAAAGAAATAATAGCATTGCTAAATGATAAACTTCCGAAATCATTAAATAACAAGAATAAAATTAATAGAGTAAGATACTTATTAGAGGTTTTAAAAAAAGAAGGAAAGATTTATAATGATGCAAAATCAGGAGGATCATGCTGGAAAATTAAATAGTTTTGCTACTTTTTTGCCGCTTTTTGCTACTTTTTTAAATTATGCATGCATTGCTATTCTGGTCGAGTTTGTTAACCTAAGTCCAGAGGCTATGATGAGAATGTTGTAATTATTTATCTCCAAAGTAGGACATAAAACAATAACTGAAACTGAATATTATCTTTATTTTACTGATTATAATAAAAATAAATTACTTGAAACTAATGATGCTTTTTCTAATAAAAGGTGGCATAAATAAAATTATGTAGAATTCTATTAAAAAATTTTAAATTGTAAGCAATAGGATACTTGATTTTCTTTGTAAAATAAAGGCAAAATCATTTACTTGTAACCTGAAAATAGTATACTGGTACAATCATAATACTCCTTATTATCGTGATTCTTGTTATGTTAATAAAAATAGTACCAACTGTATAAGTCGGTACTAAAACATTAATCAATGGGATAGTACCTAAATCTTCGAAACTAGGTATTCCCTTTTTTATTATATGAGGCTTTCCCCATCTATATACAATGTATCATAAATTTATAAAAATTTCAATCACCTTGTTATAGATATCCCTAGGAATTTAGAAACTTTTTTTTGAAAAGTACTTATATTTATTTTTCATATTTTTAGAACACAAACCTAGGCAAATCTCATATACTATGTTAGAGGTGAAATTATGAATGATAGAGCAAGTATCAAAGGCATTGTGATAGATCCAGGACATCCAAGTTAAAATAAATCCAATGCAATAGTAATGAGTTGTAGCAAATGATAATCTATATAATTTAATAATAATTGTAATAAGATACTTTTGAAGTGTCTTTTTTGATGGTATAATCTTTTTAGGCTGGTGATTTTATGAGAAGTAAACTTGGCACTGATTTAAAAGTTTTAAGAATATATAAGCATGTTTCTCAAGAGAAAATGGCTGAAGATTTAAATGTTAGTAGATCTACGATTTCCAATTGGGAAACAAAAAGAAGAGAAATAAAATTAGATGATGCAATATTAATCAGTGATTATTTTAATGTTAGTATGGATAATTTATTTAACCCCAAGTCTTTAAATTCTTATGAATTTAAACAAATAGCAAAAAGGTATTTTGAAAATGATAAAGTATCAATAGAAGAAAAATATGAAACATTAAAACAAATAGCTAAATATAAAGCAGATGCAGAAGTTAAGGAATTGATTGAGTCAAAATGAAGTAAAAAGTCTAAATAATTACACTTTTATCTTCGATAATTGTATAGAACAATTTGAGAAAATAAGTTATAATTATTTTATTGAAGTATTATAGGAGGTAAAAATGATAGAAATATATTGCGATGAGAGTAGACAAGACCTTTTTTACAATAAAAATGTTATTACAGATACCAATAGATATATTTTTATTGGCGGCATAATGATTAATAGAGATGAAAGAAAAGAAATAAAAGATAAAATTAATGAATTAAAGAAAAAGTATAATTTTAATATTAAAACAGAATTAAAATGGAATAGGGTTACGAGAAAATATTTAGCTCTTTATAAAGAAATGATAGATGTATATATATCATATGATATAAAATTTCGTTGCATCTCTATTGATTCAAATAAACTTAATTTAAAAAAATATCATAATGATAATGCTGAATTAGGTTTTTATAAATTTTACTATCAATTATTAAATAATTGGTTATTAGATAATTTAAGATATACCATATATACAGACATAAAAACCTATAGTGATCCAAACGTATTAAATGATTTAAAGAGCTGTTTAAATAACAGAGCTCATCCACAAAGTGTAAATAAAATATATGCAATAGAATCACATGAATCCGTATTTTTACAATTAGAAGATATATTAATGGGAGCAACTTCATATAAAATGAATTTTGGTAACAGTGGTAAATCAAAAGCAAAAGTAGAACTAATTAATTATATAGAAACCAAATTAGGGCATGAATTACATTCTACTAATAAAGCTGCGATAAAATTTAATTTATTTGAAATAAGATTATAATATGAATAAAGTTCCTAATTTTGTGACTTTACCTACACCAGATGAGTATAAGAAATATTATATAAATAAATATTGTAAAAACGGATTGAAAACATTTGATGGAATTAAAGTTAAATTTTATGAAGACCAATTTGAACATGCTTTTTACGAATCATCAAATAAATTAAAAAGAAATAAAGATGTATTTTCTGTCGATAGAGCTCTAAGAATTGATTGGATTGAATATGTATTAAAAAATCCTAAAGCTGAACTGCATTTAGGATGGGATAGAGATAAAAAGAAGTATAATAAAGATAGGCGTGTTGCTATAATTAGTCCAGAAGATTATGTTGTAATAATTAGAATTAATGATAATAATACTGCCAAATTTATTACAGCATATTATGCGGATAATTCTGCAAGTGAAATACGAAAAATGCCTATATGGACTTAATAATAAGTTCTTTTTTCATAGAAAAACCATTGCTTACTGGCGCAACGGTTAAAGCCTCTATAAGTCCCAGACTATAAGTAAAGGACTAAATTGATGAATATAATACAAGATAAAAATTAGTTTGTCAAGTATTACTCATCAATATATAGTATTCTTATCATCAATAAAAATATACCATAATATTAAAAGTATTTCAATAAAAGTGAAATAAAATTCAAAAAATGTGAAAAAATTTGTTAGTATTTGAATTTCTTCTAATTCCTCCATCAATTTAGAAACCCAGTCATTTATCTAGGAGAAGGCGTCAATTAAATTTGAGATTTGATTGCCTTAAAGTATAACGATAAATCACTGCCTAAACTGATGGATTTTCTTGGCATAAAATCAAATACTTGTTCAATCTAACTCCTCGAGGTAATTCTCGTATTTTTGATCAGGGAAAATATATCTAATACTACTATATATTCCAATATTGTTATACCATTCTTCTATAAAATCAAATAATACTAATTTTGCTTTATTAAATGCTTCATAATTATTCATGTTTACCACTTCTTTATTTTAATATGGAATTAAAGCTTTCCCCACTTGCATTATTATAAGGATAACCTTTTTTTGTGTAACAGTCTGAATAGTTACGAAACTTTTCTTTTTGGAAAGTTCTTATATTTATTTTTCATATTTTTAGAACACATACCTAGGCAAATCTCATATACTATTTTAGAGGTGAAATTATGAATGATAGAGCAAACATCAAAGGCATTGTGATAGATCCAGGACATGGAGGAAGCGATCCAGGTGCAGTAGGAAATGGATTTAAGGAAAAAGACCTAAACTTAAAAATCTCACAATATATGTATGACGAATTACAAAAACTAGGAATACCAGTAACACTAACAAGAGCAGAAGATGAAACATTATCACCATCAGAACGAACAACCAGAGTCAAAAACGCCTATGGAAATACACCAGATGTATTAGTAATATCAAACCACATCAATGCAGCAGGAACAGAGCAAACAGGAGCAGAAGGCGCAGAAGTCATTTATGCCTTAAGAAATAATGATACCCTAGCAAAAAAAATATTAGAAAACATAGGAGAAGCAGGACAGATCACTAGAAAATATTATCAAAGAAGACTCCCTAGTGACCCATCAAAAGACTACTACTTTATGCTAAGGGATACAGCCAACACAACTCCTATCATAGTAGAATATGGATTTATAGATAACACAGATGATATCAATAGAGTCAACCAAAACTACAAAAAATATGTAGATGCAGTCATAAATGGAATCAAAGAAACATATGGATTAGGTGGAACAAATAATACCTACACAGTAAAATCAGGAGACAGCTTATGGAAAATAGCAAGCCAATTTGGAACAACCCCAGAAGCCATAAGAGCAGCTAACAACCTAACAAGCGATGTATTAAGAATTGGTCAAATATTAACAATACCAAAACAAAATGTTCCAAATCCCCCATCCACTGGAAATATCTATACCGTTCAAAATGGAGATAGTCTGTGGAAAATAGCAACCCGTTTTGGAACAACTATCAACCAACTAAAAGCAGAAAATAACTTAACAAATGACAACTTACAAGTAGGGCAAATATTAATAATACCAAGTACAACCAGTACAGGAGAAACCAATTATACAGTAAAAAATGGGGATAGTTTGTGGAAAATTGCCAATCAATTTGGTATTACAGTAAACGAACTAAAAAGTGCCAATAATCTAACCAGTGATAACTTAAGCATCGGTCAAACATTAACCATACCAAAAGAAAAACCAATGACAGGAGAAAATACTTACACAGTAAAATCAGGGGATAGCTTATGGTCTATTGCAAAAAAATACAACACAACAGTAGATACCTTAAAAACAATGAATAACCTAATAACTGATACACTAAGAATTGGTCAAACCTTAAAAGTTCCTAGTAGTGAAAGTGGAACCAATCGGACATATACAGTAAGAGATGGAGATAGTCTTTGGAAAATCGCCAATCAATATGGAACAACAGTATCTAAAATTAAAGAACTAAACGGTCTAACTACCAACGATTTAAAAATCGGTCAAATACTTAGAATCCCTTAAAATATAACCAAAAACCAATATTTTCCACACAAGTTTTTTGCGGTCAATTTGACAAGAAATAGAGATTTTGTTATCATTAAATTGTTTTCCGGAAGAAAAATAGAGGTGAAAATTTTTGAAAACAGACTCGAAAAGGAAGATGATTCTAGGAGTTCAAGTAGTAGGATGTTGTTTCGCTATATGCATTATTTATGGAGGCTTTATAGCAGTCAAACGCCTAATGAAAGAAAACTTGGTATCTGAGAATATTGCTCGCAAACAAGCAGAAGTAGCAGCAGTTATTCAAATAGAACCAACACCAGTAGAAGTACCAATTGTAGAGGAATCTTTCGAAACACCAACTCGGAATATTGTCTATGACAATATGACGATAGAAGAATTAGCCGCCAAATTGGATCGATCCCTAAACTCTTCCCTAACAGGAAAAGGATACTTATTTGCAAGTAAATCCTTAGAATATGGAGTGGATCCCTATTTAGCGCTAGCAATTGTTTTAGAAGAAACAGGATGCAAATGGAATTGCAGTAATCTTGTAAAACAATGCAACAACGTAGGAGGACAAAAAGGTGGAACTGTGAAATGTAATGGAGGAGCATATCGTTACTATGCAACATTAGATGAAGGAATTGTCGGATTCATAGAAAACCTATCACGTAACTATTACGCCGTAGGACTAACTACCCCTGAACAAATGAATTCAAAATATGCTGCTAGTAAAACATGGTCATCCAAAGTAAATCAATATATTGATAAAATAAAATCAAGCTAGAGTATCAAAACGATACTCTTTTTATTGACATTTTAAGAACTTTCTCTTACAATAGTAAGTAAGAAAGTAGGGATGAACTTTGAAGTTTTTCAGATGTAAACACTGTGGAAATATCATTATAAAAATAAAAGATATGAACGTACCAGTAATATGTTGTGGAGAAAAAATGGAAGAACTAATACCAGGAGAAATTGACGCCTCATTAGAAAAACATGTACCAGTCATTTCACACACAAAAGACGAAATTACCATCTCTGTAGGAGAAATAGAACACCCAATGAGTGAAGACCACTTAATTGACTGGATTGTCTTAGAAACAGAGCATGGATTTACTATCGAATACCTAAAACCAGACAAAGAACCAAAAGTAACATTTAAAACCCACCATCCAGTAAAATCAGTTTATGCATATTGTAACTTACATGGACTATGGAGCAAAAAACTATCATGAAACGGATCATTCAAATTGTGGTAGCACTCACAATCACATGCATTTTAATACTGTTTTCAGGATGTGGAATTTATACAAAAATTGATTTAAAAAAAGTAGAAAAAGAAATATCTACATTAAAAACAACCAAAATAGAACTTTCAAAAATAAAAGAAGTACTAGAACAAACGGAAGAACCATTAGAAGATATAGAAATAGATGACTTAGAAGAATTAAAAATTAACAAAGAATATATTGCTTTTGAAAACAAAAAAGCAAAACTAATATTCAAACAAGAAAAAAAGAATGATATCAATGATTTTTCACTAATTTCGTATATCATTGTAAAACCAGCAGAAGACAAAAAAGATCTACTAGAAAAACAAATAGATGACTATTATCAAAACCGATTAAAAGAATACAGTGAAAAAGAAGAAGCCAAACCAGAAATCAAAAAACAACTAGAAAACGTATTCAAAAAAGAATATGAAGGATACTTAATTTATATATCATCAAAAGATAACGATAAAATTTGGAAATTAATTGAAGAAAGTAGTCACTCACTATTATTTGAAAATGCCAAAGAACTATCACTAGAAGACTTTACAAAACAATTTTCTTTAAAAGAAAAAGAAATTTCAGAATATCAAGCAGTCGTATCTTCTAAAAAAGAGGAATCTAGCATGTATATTGTTATTAGACCAAGAGACGGAAAAGTAGAACCAGTAAAAAAACGATTGGATCAATATATGAAAGAATATGAGAAAAAATGGAGCACTTATTTACCAGAAGAATATAACTTGATTAAAAACAGAATGGAAACAGAAGTAGGCAGTTATCTAGTATATATCATATCAAGAGACAATGAAGCCGTATTAAACACAATAAAAAATGCAGTAATGAAGAAAGATGAATAACATCTTTCTTTTTTGAATCAATTATTAAAAATCTGTATAACAAATAACACCTTTTTGCGCCAATAAATACGCAAATTTTAAAAATTCCCCATTTGTCATCCAATTTTATTTTTGATAGAGTGATGGCGGAAGGAGGAATTTTATGAAAAAAATCATGATATTTGTGTTAGGATTATTCCTTGGAATACCCTTTCTAGCGCATGCCAAAGAAGCCACCCTAACAGATGAATATCTAAACAACGTGTATTCCATTCATACGCTTCAGGATGGAACAACAGAAGTATACCAAGAAGCGATATTCCGCTTAGACGGAAAACTGGCTTATTGCTTAAATCCAAGCATTGTAGCCCAACCAGGCAACTACTTAGTAACAGAGGGACTATCTGGTTCCTACTTGTCTGATGAGCAAAAAGAATATGTAGAAGCAATTGGACACTATGGATATGAATACCCAGGACATCAAAGCACTGCCTTTTACTTAGCAACCCAAGAACTCATCTGGGAATATCTATATAATTCTGAAGTTGTCTGGAATCTAGCACCAGATGGAAGTGAAATGGAACATGATGTAGAATACGAGAAAAGTGAAATTCTATCTTTGGTGGAAAAAAGAAATCAAATACCATCATTTCATCAAAACACAATCACTGTCTATGAAGGAGAAACACTTGCATTGAAAGATGAAAACAATGTCTTAAACCAGTTTGAAATATCACAAGAAGGAATATGGATAAAAGGCAATATCCTAATGAGTAATAGACTTACAAAAGACATAAAAATCAAAGGAACATATCAAAAATATGATAACGAAGTGACACTACTATATAGACAAGAAGGATCACAAAAATTGGCGACTTTAAGATTGTCAAAACTACCTACCTTTGAACTTGATGTTAAAGTTATTGGAAACCCTTTGAAAATCCATAAAGTAGGAGAAGTATGGAATGGAATTGTGAATACTGGTGAGTGGAAAAACCAAAATGGAGTAGAATTTCAAATCATAGCAGAAGAAGACATCATAGGACTTTTAGGACAAATCATCTATCAAAAAGGAGAACTAATCGATACCATTGTAACCAAAAATGGATATGCAACAACCAAAAGATTACCAAATGGAAAATACA
>CANAXT010000015.1 GCA_947365915.1 uncultured Mycoplasmatota bacterium | reverse complement strand
AACTGCGAAGAATTCGTTCAAAACTAAAAGAAAAATGAAAATAAATAAAAAAAAATAAAGAAAACCCTTTCTTTTTTTTTTTTTAGATGATATAATGAATCTGTTAATAGGATAGAAGGACTCTATCAATAAAGGGTAAAGGGGAAGAGAATATGAAAGAAAAACAAAATAATGTAGCAATGGATATGTCAGCCAATGATATCATGGACGAAATGACTGATGACTTTTTCGATAATGAAGAAATGTCTGGACCATCAATTGAATTAAATGACGCTGTTTTAAGAGGAAAAAATTCTGTTGAAGACTTTGATCTAAATAGTTTCAGTTCAGATAATGGTGCAAGTGATAAAAAAGAAGAAACAGGAACTTCAAACTTTGACGCACTATTTGATAGTTTATATAATGATGTAGCAGGAGCAAATAGCTTAATTACAGAATTAATTGAACGTAAAAAAACAATCAATAACAACGAAAGTTTACTATCTGAATTAAAAGAAAAAATGGAACAAGAAAAAAATGATTTCAATAAATATGTAGATGAACAGAAAAAATCACTTCAATTAGAAAAAACACAAATTGATGATTACGTAAGAACGCAAAGAAATAGAATCCAAAATGAAGAAGAAAAATTCAATGCAGACATGGATGCAACCAGAACCGAAATCAGTCTTGCAAAACAATCATTAGACGCTGAAAAAGAACGCTTTACATTAGAAAAAGAACAATTTGAAAAATACAGACAACTAGAAGAAGAAAAACTAAAAAACGAGAGAATTAAATTCGATCAAGGAAAAGAACAATTCGAAAAAGAAAAAGCAGTAGCAGAAGAAAGTATCAGAACTTCACAAAGAGAATTAGAATTACAACAAAGCCAATTCGAAAAATACAAAGAAATCGAAGAACAAAAATTAGAATTAGGAAACCGCAACCTATCTCAAAGCTGTGCTCGTTTCAAAGAATTAGTATCTCAATTTAACTCTGGATTTTCACAATTACCTTCAGAAAATAAATAATGGAAAATAACGAAATGAACAAAGACCTATTAGCAGATGATTATGTACTAGAAGAACCAGTTGTTTTAGAAGAAACAACCGATGACTCTGAAGAAGGGAAAGAAGCAAAAACCAAAGAAAGAGAAGAATTGAGTTCAGAGACCGTTGAAAAAACAGTTCCTGAAGAACCAGATATCAATAGCATTTTCAAAATGGCAAATAACAATGTCAAAGAAGCAACCAACATTTTCCACAGAAATATGGAAATGAAGTTGAAAATTGAAGAAAAATATAAACAACTAAAAAGAGAAAGAGAAGACTTTGAACTAAAAAAAGTAGCAGACCAAAAAAAGATTGATGCCTATAAAGAAGAAGTTTATGGAAAACTAAAATCCAAAAAGAACGAAATAGAAGCAGAAATCAACAACTTAAAAATTGCTCAAAAAAAATTAGAACAAGACAAATCAAGCTTTGAAGAACAAAAAAGAGAAGAATTAGCCAAAATAAAACAAGAAAAAAATAAAGATATCGAAGAAATTCAGGAAAAACGTTCAGAATTAGAAACATTAGAAGTAAGTTTAAGACTAGAAAGAGAAAACATAGAAGAAGAAAAACGTCAATTAGAACTAGATCGTATCAAATACGAAAGCGATATGAGTGAACTTACCAATAATCTAGTAAAATTCAATGAATTAGTTGGAGACTTTTCTACTGGAATGGAAAGAATTAGTGATAACAAAATAGGAGAATAAATCTTCTATTTTTTTTCAAACAATGTTATAATAAAAAAGAACGGGGGAATTTAAAATGAATCAAAAAAAAACAGTAGGAAGATACAGACTTGTACTTTCCAAAGAACAAACAACATTACCAATTAGTTGTAACAGCACGACAGGAGAAATACTACCTCCAACATTCACAAACAAAGGAATGGAACTAACCATATTAGACCAACACATCTTACAAAAATTTGAAAATGAACAACAATTATGCTTACACTTACAATCACTAGGATATATCATTCCACAAGGATATCGACCTAAAATCGCATATCAAAGTGAAGGACAAACAAAACTATTAGAAATAGTCTATCAAAACCCAATGCTAGCACAAATGGCAAATATTTGTCAAAAACAAAAAGAAAAATATCAAAACCTATCAGGAAAAGAATTTCGACAATCCATATCAAAAGGAATCAAAGAAGAACCAACCTGGATTCAATTTTATCGAAAATTAAAAGCCGACATAAAATCTAGAGATTTCTGTGACTATATAATAAATAGTCCATTACTTGGAAAACGAATATTACAACAAATCAGAAATTACCTAGATGAATTGCCATCATCAGAATATTACTTAGGAGAAACATTTACATCGTATAAACCAATTCGCGGAATGATTTTAATGAGGCAACAATACCAAGAAACACTAGGTATACCAATCGATTATGACACACCAGAAAATGAGTTGCAACAATTATCTAGTTATTTTTCAGAACCAGAAATGATGTACATAGAAAAACATGATGCCTATGAAAGAATGACAACCCCAGAAAAACTAAAACTATTAAAATCATTTTTAGAAAGAACAGCACGACCAAAAACATATCAAAAACAAAAGGAACATTGGGCATGAACGAAAAAAAAAGATTTTTAGATTACATAAAAGAACAAAAAAAATATTCTGAACATACAGTACAAGCCTATGAAAATGACTTAAACACATTTTTATGCTTCTTACAACAAAAAAAAATAACAAACCTAAAACAATGCAACTATGAAATCATTAGAGGATACATACTATACCTACATAACCAAAACAAAACCAATAAAACCATTTCCAGACACATAAGTACACTAAGAAGCTTTTTCAAATACTTAAAAGCAAAACAAATTATACAAGACAACCCAATGATACTAATTAGTAATCCAAAAACAGAAAAAAAACTACCAAAATTTTTAAACTATCAAGACCTAGAACAACTACTAAACTGTTCTAACTCCAATGACCCTTTAGAACTACGTGACCAATTGATACTAGAACTATTATACTCTACAGGAATACGTGTTAGTGAATTAATATCAATTAAACAAAGTGACATAAGAAAAACAGAACAAAAAATTTATATCAAAGGAAAAGGAAACAAAGAACGTATCGTTTTATACGGAAATATCTGCAAACAAAAACTAGAACAATACCTACAAATGAGATCAAACCTAGACAAACAAAACAGTCCCTATTTATTACTAAACCATCATGGAGAACCATTAACCCCACAAGGAGTCCGATACATTATAGATCAAGTGATAAAAAAACATGCCTTTAACATTCATGTCCATCCCCATATGTTACGTCACACCTTCGCAACACACTTATTAAACGAAGGAGCAGACCTAAAAACCGTACAAGAACTACTCGGACATGAAAACCTAGAAACAACAGGAATTTACACCCATGTATCCAATGAACAACTGAGAAGCAACTACTTAAAATATCATCCAAGAGCCCAAAAAAAAGAATGATATTTTCATTTTGGCTTATAATATAAACTGTAAACAAGAAGTATATCTTCTTGTTTCTTATTTTAAAATTTGTTATACTTATACTATAAAATAAGGAGGGACCACATGACAAAATTTGTTTACGCCTTTCATGAGGGCAATAAAGATATGAGAAACTTACTTGGTGGAAAAGGAGCCAACTTAGCCGAAATGACTACCATGAAACTACCAGTACCACAAGGATTTATCGTCACAACCGAAGCTTGTAATGAATATTACCAAAGCGGAGAGATTATCAATGAAGAAATACAAACACAAATATTTCAAAAACTAAAAGAACTAGAACAATTAACAGAAAAAAAATTTGGAGACCCAGAAAAACCACTATTAGTATCCGTTCGTAGTGGAGCAAGAACAAGTATGCCAGGAATGATGGACTCCATTTTAAACCTAGGACTCAATGATCAAGTCGTATCTTATTTTACCAAAAATAGTCAAAATGAAAGATTTATTTACGACTCTTATAGGAGACTCATTCAAATGTTTGCCGATGTCGTAAAAGGATATCCAAGAGCCCTATTTGAACAAGCATTAGAACAAAAAAAACAACAAAAAAATGTCACACTAGATATAGAATTAACCGCAGAAGACATGAAAGAAATCGTAGAAACATTTAAAAAAATATACTATGAACAAGCACATACCGAATTTCCACAAGAACCAGAAATCCAACTATTAGAAGCAATTGGGGCAGTATTCCGTTCTTGGAATAATGAAAGAGCCAACATATATAGAAAAATGAATGGAATACCAGATGATTGGGGAACAGCCGTAAATATTCAAGAAATGGTATATGGAAACCTAGGCGAAAATAGTGGAACAGGGGTAGCATTCACCAGAAACCCAGCAACCGGAGAAAACAAACTATATGGAGAATATCTCATGAATGCCCAAGGAGAAGACGTAGTAGCAGGAATTAGAACCCCAGAATCGATTGAAACCCTAAAAACAATGATGCCAGAAATATATCAAGAATTTGAACAAATAGCGCATAACTTAGAAAACCATTATCAAGATATGCAAGACATGGAATTTACCATAGAAAACGGAAAACTGTATATTTTACAAACAAGAAACGGAAAAAGAACAACCAAAGCAGCCGTAAAAATTGCCGTTGACTTAGTAAAAGAAGGAATGATTTCAAAAGAAGAAGCAATTATGAGAATAGAACCAGTTAGCTTAGACCAATTATTACATCCAGCCTTTTCAGAAGAATCATTAAAAAACGCTAAAATTATTACCAAAGGACTAGCAGCATCACCAGGAGCAGCAACAGGAAAAATTTACTTTAACGCTGAAGATATCAGTATCAAATCAAAAGAAGAACCAACCATTTTAGCGCGTTTAGAAACTTCCCCAGAAGACATTCAAGGAATGAATGATGCTAAGGGAGTATTAACCGTTCGTGGAGGAATGACCAGTCATGCAGCTGTAGTAGCGCGAGGCATGGGAAGATGCTGTGTAAGTGGTTGTAGTGAACTAACCATAGATGAGGTTGCAAAAACAATCATAACCAAAGATGGAATCGCATTAAAAGAAGGTGACTATATTTCTCTAGATGGGTCAACAGGAACCGTATATGAAGGAAAACTAGAAACCGTAGCTCCAGAAATTAGTGGAGACTTTGAAACCTTTATGTCATGGGCAGATGAATTTAGAACATTAGGAGTGAGAACCAATGCTGATACCCCAAAAGATGCCAAAGAAGCAAGAACATTTGGAGCAGAAGGGATTGGATTGTGTAGAACAGAACACATGTTTTTCTCAGAAGAACGAATCTTTAGAGTACGCCAAATGATTACAGCTGAAACACTAGAACAAAGAGAACAAGCTCTAGAACATATTTTACCAATGCAACGAGGAGACTTTGAAAAACTATTTGAAACAATGGATGGATTAACAGTAACCATTCGTTATTTAGATCCACCATTGCATGAATTTTTACCACACACAGAAGAAGAAATGAAAGAACTTGCAATAAGCTTAAATATGACATTTGAAGCATTAAAAGCAAGAGTAGAATCTTTAAAAGAATTTAATCCAATGATGGGGCATAGAGGTTGTAGACTTGCAATTACCTATCCAGAAATCGCCAAAATGCAAACAAGAGCGGTAATAGAAGCAGCCATCAATGTTACCAAACGAGGAATTGTAGCCAAACCAGAAATTATGATTCCATTAATTGGAGATGAAAATGAATTAGCGTATATTAAAAAAATAGTAGACGAAGTCGCAACAGAACTCATTCAAAAATCAGGAACTCAAGTACACTATGAAATAGGAACAATGATTGAACTTCCAAGAGCTTGTTTAATTGCTGATAAAATCGCACAACATGCTACGTTTTTCAGTTTTGGTACCAATGATTTAACACAATTATCATATGGATTTTCAAGAGATGACGCTGGAAAATTCTTAAATGACTACTATGATAAAAAAATATTTGAAAATGATCCATTTTCAACAATAGATCAAACTGGAGTAGGAGAACTCGTTAAAATAGCCATTGAAAAAGGCAAAAAAACAAGACCAGATATTCACTTAGGTATTTGTGGAGAACATGGTGGGGAACCATCAAGTGTAGAATTCTGTCATAAAATAGGTCTTACTTATGTATCTTGCTCTCCATATAGAGTACCAATTGCACGTTTGTCAGCAGCACAAGCTGCAATACGCGAAAAAGAGAACAGGTAGTCCTTAATAGCGACCAGCCCTAAGACTTATAATTGCTGGAAACAATACAAAAAGGTATTTAGAATGCTCTACAAAATATTTAAATGAATGTGCTGCTAATGATAATGTTGACGAAAAAAATGATGAAAATATATAAAAATTAATATTATTAAGCAATTCGAATATACTATAAATGTATACTATATTGACATTTTCAGCAAAATATAGTATATCTGTATTGCTACTTTAAAAGTGGTGAAAATGTTTTTCGCTTCTGGATGGTGCGACTAATAAATGATCCTGGTTGAAAATGTAGAATAACTTCATCGTAAGATGGAGTTTTCTTTTGTCTTATGATACAATAAAAAAAAGAAAGAAGTGAATCGCTTGAATAAAATTTTAATAGTAGAAGATGATGTAAGTATTCATAGTATCATAGAAGAATTATTAAACAAAAACAATTATACTACTGGCAATGCATATTCTGGAACAGAAGCATTAATGCTATTAGAAAAAGAAAAATATGATCTAATTTTACTTGATCTGATGTTACCAGGAATCAATGGAGAAGAAATTATTAAAAAAATAAAAGAAACACCGATTATCGTATTAAGTGCGAAAATATCTAGTGAAGACAAAGTAAACTGTTTATTATCTGGTGCAAATGATTATATAACAAAACCCTTCGATAACAAAGAACTACTAGCACGAATCGAAGTACAATTAAGACCAAAAGAAAATTACCAAAAAACATTAAAACATAAAGAATTAGAATTGTTAAATGATAATCACACACTCCTAATTTCTAACCAAAAAGTAAATTTAACAAAAACAGAATATGCAATATTAAAACAATTATTACAAAACCAATTACAAGTCATTACCAAAAATAAACTCTTAGAACTAATTAGTACAGATACTGAAGACTGTGATGAAAACTCACTAAGAGTTCATATAAGCAATATAAGGAAAAAAATGAAACATTATACAGATCAAGAATATATTGAATCTATTTGGGGGATCGGTTTTAAATTAAAAGATTAAATCTTAACAAAATTTTAACAAATTCTTAACCATTTTCTTAACACTTTTCTATTAAAATGAATTTCAGAAAGGAGAGAGATTATGGAGTATGTTTTAGAAACAAATAATCTTGAAAAAAAATATAAAGACCTTAAAGTCTTAAATCATACCAATATTCATATTGAGGCAGGCGCAATATATGGACTGATTGGTAAAAACGGAGCTGGAAAAACAACACTAATAAGAATCATTTGCGGTTTACAAAAACCCACGAATGGAAGTTACACAATATATGGCGTAAATAATAACAGTAATATTACAAACATCAGAAAGAGAATAGGAGCAATTATAGAAACACCATCAATATATGGAGAAATGACTGCTAGAGATAACTTAATAGAACAATATCAGTTAGTTGGAATGCCAAATTTTGATGGCATTGATGACTTATTAAAATTAGTAGGACTTTCTAATACAGGAAATAAAAAAGCAAAGAACTTTTCTTTAGGAATGAAACAAAGATTAGGAATTGCGATTGCTCTTGCGGGTTCTCCAGACTTCCTAATTTTAGATGAACCAATCAATGGACTGGATCCACAAGGAATTATAGAAATAAGAGAGTTGATATTAAAATTAAATAAAGAAAAAAGAATAACGATTTTAATTTCTAGCCATTATTTAGACGAACTATCTAAAATAGCAACCCATTATGGATTTCTAGACAACGGATCAATTATCAAAGAAATAAGTAGTAAAGAACTTATGAAAAGAATGGAACATAAACTCATATTAAAAGTAAATAATCCAAAAGAATTTGTGAAATATTTTGAAGAACATAACATAACTTACGAAGTAATGGATAGTAAAACTATAAATATTTATGGCAAATATAATTTATCAAAATTTATTAACGAATTATCCAAGAAAAATTTAATAGCAGATGAAATACACGAACAAGAAGAATCGTTAGAAAACTACTATATGAATTTAATTGGAGGTAGTAAGAATGATTAAATTATTAAATGCAGGTTTTACAAGACTAAGAAAAAATAAAGTATTTTGGTTGTTAACCTTATTTAGTATTGGTTTAGCATTATTTATGACATATATGGGATATAATAATATAAAAAGATATGGAGATACAATAGAAGTAGAACAATATATGCTTAATTATTCAACAATGGTTGGAGTTGTAATTGCTATATTTACAAGTCTGTTTTTGGGAATAGAATACTCTGATGGTGCAATAAGAAATAAGATTAGTATCGGACACAAAAGAACAAATATATATTTATCTAATTTGATAATAACAACCATTACAAGTTTGTTTTCTTATATTTTATTTTTGATAGTGATTGCTAGTGTTGGAATTCCTTTATTTGGTATGATTACAATGCCTATTTCAAAATTAATAATGTTAATAGGCTGTATATTTATAACAATAATAGCTTATTCTAGTATATTTACATTTTTAGTAATGATTATTTCAAATAAAACTATTACAGCAATCATAAGTATCATGTTATCTTTTGGATTAATGTTTGCAGCTCTTTCTTGTTTAAATGTTTTACAAGCTCCAAGATTTATTGAATCGGCATCGATAACAAATGGAGAAACTGGTGATATTGAAATGGTAAAAGAACCAAATCCGAAATATCCAAGTGAAACAAAAAAGAAAATATATAAGACTTTGCTTGATATAAATCCAGCAGGGCAAATGTTTCAAATAGCAGGAAGAACTGCCCCAAATTTAAAAATATTACCAATATACTCCTTTGGAATTATAGTAGTATTTACTGGTGTAGGATTAATTTTATTTAAAAAGAAAGAACTAAAATAGAAAGGTGATTATTATGAGTATCTGGTTTTATCTATTTTTAATAGTATTATGTATATCAATATTATTAACTTTCAAAATTTTAATCATGAAAAATGAAATCAAAAATATTGGTAAAACATTAGTAAGCATCTTGAAATCAGATACCAATAACTTAATCACTATTAATTCAACAGATAATGAACTAAAGACATTAGCAACCACTTTGAATCATAGTTTAAAAAACTTGCGAAAATTAGAACTTGAATATAAGAATGGAAATCAAGAACTGAAATCATCCATCACTAATATTTCACACGATTTAAGAACACCTCTTACTGCTATAAGAGGTTATCTTGACTTAATAGATAATAGTAATCTTACAGATAAACAAATAAAATATTTAAAGATTATTGAACATAAAGCTAGAGATTTAACACATCTGACAGAACAACTTTTCGACTTTTCAAAAAGTATAGATGTACAAAAAGAAATGAAAAAAGAAAAAATAATCATAAACGATATTTTAGAAGATACAATTGCCAGCTTTTATAGTTTATTTGTGACGCATAACATTACCCCAAACATAGAAATATGCAAAGAAAAAGTAATTCGATTATTAAATGAAAATATACTCAAAAGAATTTTTGAAAATATCATATCAAATGCAATTAAATATGGCGAAAAAGATTTTAATGTAAAACTGTATGAAAATGGCACAATAGAATTTTCAAATACAACAAATGAACTAGATCAGACCCGTTTAGAACAACTATTTTGTAGATATTACACAGTAAGAAATACCAAAAAATCAAATGGTATTGGATTATCCATTGCCAAACAATTAGTAGAATTAAATGATGGAACAATAAAAGCAAAATATAAAGACAACAAATTAATCATTCAAGTTCACTTTTAGACATACAGAAAAAGAATAAACAAAAACATAACCCAAATAAATATATGAAAAACACATAAAAAATTTTTAAGCACTTTTTGTCGAAAACGTGATATAATAAAGGTGAATAAAATAGGGATGGTGAAAAAATGAAAATATTATGTATTGGACATATTGCTTATGATATTACAATTCCATTAGAACAATACCCAATTGAAAACACAAAAAACAGAGTTCCTTCTAGAGTAGAATGTGGAGGAGGACCAGCCAGTAACGCAGCATACTTATTAGGAAAATGGGGAATAGATACATATATTGCAGGAGTCATTGGAAACGATGTATATGGAAAGAGAATCAAAAAAGAATTTGAAGAAGTAGGCGTAAACACAACTTATTTAGAAATGAATTCAGAACAAGAAACCACTTCTAGCTTTATCATTGCCAACAAACAAAAAGGAACAAGAACCGTATTCACATACCGTCCAAACAATATCAAAATGAAACCAATCAATCTATCTTTTGAACCAGACCTAATTCTAACAGACGGTCAAGAAGTAGAACTTTCAAAAGAAATGATTAAAAAATATCCAAACGCAATTAGTGTAATTGATGCTGGAAGAGCCAATCCAGAAATTATTGAACTGGCCAAACTAGTAAACTATACCGTTTGTTCTAAAGAATTTGCAGAATCCGTAACCAATATGACCATTGATTATGACAAACCAAACACATTAAGAGAACTATATCGAAAAATGGAATTTATTTTTAAAAATAACATCGTAGTAACATTAGAAGCAAAAGGAGCCTTATATCAATATAAAAAACAAGTGAAATTGATGCCATCGATCAAAGTAAAAGCAGTAGACTCAACAGGAGCAGGAGACCTATTCCATGGAGCATTTGTATATGGACTTGCTAAAAATATGCCATATGAAGAAATAGTAAAACTTTCAAACGTAACAGGAGCCTTATCTGTTACAAAAATAGGAGGACGCTTTTCTGCTCCATCTAGAGAAGAAATAAAAAAAGTATACCATGACTTTGAATGATATTATCTTTATTGATCGATTTCCAAAACTGGACCTCCATGGATATGATCGTGAAACAGCCCGTGTCGCCATCGAAGACTTCATTAAAGAAAACAAAAAATTAAAACAAGAAATATGTGTAATTGTCCATGGAATCGGTAGTGGAATACTAAAAGATACCACCCAAACCGTTTTAAAACACAATAAGAATGTTTTAGAATATAAAACATATTATTATAATAATGGATGCACAATAGTCCAAATAATAATATAAAAAGATGTAATCGACCATCTTTTTCTTTTGAAACGATGTTTTTCGTTGAAAAAAAAGACTAAAATTGACAAAAAACAGCTTTTGTGGTATCATGAAATTATGTGAGCAGCCAGTGCAGAAAAAATAATTTAAAAAAAGTTGACAAAAAATAAATTTGGTGTTATTATAGCACTCAATTATTTATGAAGGGGGAAATTATTATGTACGAATATGAAGAAAGAAAAGATAGAAGCTCAATTAGAGGTGTGATTGTTCAAATACTATTAATGGTAATGTTTATCTTTATATTAATAGCAATATTTCCAACAAGAAGTAACTTGGACAAATTAAAACAACCACAAACAGTGAGTTCATTAGAACCACTTTATGACCGCATTTTTAATGATAACATTATTAGAATGAAAGATGCAGCCAAAGATTATTACACAACAGAAAGATTACCAAAAAATGTTGGAGATAGCGTATCTATGACATTAGGTGACATGTTGGATAAAAAAATCATTTTACCATTCACAGACCGTAATGGAAAATCATGTGATTTAGAAGAATCATATGTAAAAGTAACCAAAGAAGATCAAGAATACGTAATGAAAGTAAACTTAAAATGTTCAGATCAAGAAAATTACTTATTAGTAATTATGGGATGCTATGAATACTGTGAAACAGGTATTTGTGAAAAAACAGAAACAGATGTGAAAACACCAGTGATTAGACCATCAAGACCAGCAACAATTGTAAAAGAAAATACTGTAAGACCAATTTATAACAACAATGTTACCATTAACAATAATGTAACTTGTGAAAACTGTAAGCCAACAGATCCAAAACCAGAAGATCCAGACAAACCAAATCCAAAACCAGAAGATCCAGACAAACCAACACCACAATATCAATGTAAATATATGAAAACAACAAACGGAGCTTATACTCCATGGTCAAGTTGGTCAGATTGGACAGAATCAAGACAAACAACAAGTATATTAAAACAAGAACGTTATAAAACAGTAACACAACAAAAATATGAAAAACAAGTAGTAGGATATAAAACAATTACTTACAAAGATCCAAACAAACCAATTTATGCTCCAAAACAAGTATTAATTGGAAGTAGAACTCATACAGAATGTGCAGAATATGGATATGTAATTACTTCAACAGGAAGTGTAAGTACAAACGTTTCTTATGGAGCTTGGACTTCAGCTGGACTTGTAAAACTTTACTCAACACCAACAAACACAAGTACAGTAAGATACACAAAAGTATCAGTAGGAACAGAAACATGTAACAACTGTAGTGCAAGTCTTTACACGATTTATAAAAAAGAAGTAAGAACTGTAAGTAAAAATTCAAACACTTCTACTTCAGAAAACTCAGTTTATAAATGTTTGAGAAATACAACCCAAGAAATTCCAGTTTATGGAACACAAAATGCAATTGTAGATTATGGAACTTCTACAAGAAGAGAAGACGTTTATGGTGTAGTACCAATTGAACGAAAGATTACACTTTATAGTTATAGAACAAGATCTGTAACTGGAGGATCAGTATCTTATAAAATCAGCAATTGTAATGATACAAATTTATTAAATCAAGGATATCAAATTATTGATAAATGGCAAGTTTAGGATGAGAAGGAGATGTGGAATATGAAAATACAAGAATTAATAGAAAAAAGAATACAAGCGTTCCAAGCTGACATTGCAGCTGGAGCGTTTCCAACACAGGAAGAATTTCAAAAAGAAATGAATCGTGTTAGCAATATCATTACTGCAACAGCAGTAGGAAAAGGCATCAGATTGTCTGAAGTACAAGAATTATTAGATAAAAACTTTGTTCCAGCTATGAACCGTTTTTATCAAAATAAACCAGAAGATTACTTCTTTGAAAGTGTAGAAAGAAATGTAGAACAGTTTTTAAACGCAGGAAATATAGAAGAAGCGAGAGGAACACTTGCAGATACGACAGAAATGCTTAGAAATAAAGAATTAGTAAAAGACAACTTTGCTGCAGGAACCTTTACTCCAGAAGACGTAAGATATTTTGGAGAAGTATCGTTACCTGATTTAGAAGAACAAATTATGCAAGCAGAAGTAGCAGCCACTGTTAGAGATGATAGAGGTATAAAATTATCAAAAGAAAATCCATATGATGGTCAAAATACAATCATTCATGCAATAACAGTAACACTTCCAGAAAAAATGAAAAACTTTGGAAGAAAAATAAAAGAGGGATTGAAAAAACATAAAGCGATAGCTTATGCAGGAGTAGCTGCAGTAGTACTTGCCGCAGGTTTAGGAGTTGAACACAATTTACACGAAAAAGAAGAAGTACCAGAATTAGACTCAACTTCGATTTCTCAAACGAAAGAAACAGAAGAAAAAGTAGAAATGGCTACCTTCCCAGTAGACGAATTCCATAATTTCAACATCAATGATGAACAAACGCATATTGCGAAACTACAATTACTAGCACGTTATTTCATGGAACGTGGAATCTTAGTAACAAGTGCAGGAGAATGTAGCGTATTAACAAGAGAAGGAAAAATGGCTGTAACACCAGAAGAATTAGATAACTGGTTAATCTCAATTAACTTAGAAGACATGGATGCACTTACATTTACAAAACTAATGAAAGATAAAAGCACAGATAAAGAAGAATTAAGTGCTGACTTTAACAAAGTAAATAACTTATTAGGAGCCATTTATACAACAAAAGAAGAAAATCCATTTATTTATGAATTTATTGCAAATAAAGAATACAGCAATTTTATAAAAGCCTATGAAAACGCAATCATTACCAATCAAAAAGGAAATTCAAATGATTTAAAAATTTTGATTGAATCAAGAGCAAAAATTCCAGTAGCAGGAACTAGTAGTGGACCAATTGGAATGTTATCGACAGCTTTAATGTATCAACAAGCAAATGTTTTTAATGCACAAGTTGTAGGTAAAGATGTTATGGATTTTTATAATCAAGCAGGAATTTGCATTGGAGGAAATCAAACATTCTTTTCAGATGATTGGGCAGAATATATGAGAAAAGTAGACTCAAAATTGGCTACAATGCTTGCTTATGAAGGTTCAGAAAAAGAAGCATTTGAAAATTATATGAAAACATTATCAGATGAGCAAGATGATAATAAAGTATATATCGAAGCAACAGTACTCCCTTATTTGGAAAAAGAAAATATTAGGTTGGGAGAATTTGATGTAATTGATTGGATTGCAAATAATACATATACATTAGGAGCTGTATTTGGAGGAACCCCAAAAGTTACAACAACTTCTCTTGGAACAACAACAAGAGTTGTATCAAAAATCCCAACAACTCCAGCCGAATTGGCAGTAAAAGAGCAAACAGAAAAAGAAAATGCGAAAAAAGATAAAGAATCATTTGAAGACGTAGTCGATAAATTTGTTACAGATAATAATGGAACACAATCAAAAGATGAAAATGGGGACATTGTAGTAGAAATTCCAGGACAAGAAGATATTATTATTGATACTGATACAATGGGAGCTTATGATCCAGATAAGGATACTGATAAACCAACTTATAATGATTACAACGATTATAAAAATGATCACAAAGATAAAGTAGAAAATGTAAATGGTGTTGGAAACGTAGTAGTAGAAGATGAAAAAACAGTAATTACAAAACCAAATGTAATTCCAGACTCTATTGGAACCTCACAAGAGACAGATCAATATATCAAAGATAATAATATTAATACAGATAAATGGGTAACAACAGAAGAAAGTGAAATTCATTATAGTGATACCTATAGCTATAATTCAACAACTCCAGATACAATTGTAGTAGGAGATACTACAAATAATAACAATAATTCTAACAACAATAGTTCATCATCTAGTTCTAGTTCATTAGATGGAATTGATAGTGATATCTTAGCGAGCTTGACAGAAGCAGAACGTAATGAATTAAAAGAAATCCTAGACGCAGGAAAAGAGCCTGTAGCAGGAGAAATCGTTTCTGAGGAATTTACAGCAGTAGAGCCTGAAACAGAAGTAGAAGAGGTTGCATCTACTCCAGTTCAGAAAGAAACAACAGCTTCAGTAGAAGCTCCAGTACAAGCTGAAGTAACACCTGAAGTGAAAGAAGCTACAACTATGCCAGCTCAGCAAGTAGCACCAGTAGTAGAAACACCAACTGATTATGCAGCAGCAAAAGCAGCACTAGAAGCAGAAAAAGAAGCACTAACAACAATCAGTGAACCAACAGTAGAAGCAGATAAAACATTATAAAAATGGCAATAAAAGCCATTTTTTTTTCGTAACAAAAAAGAACAAAAAGTTCTTTAAATAATTACAGAAATCAAAGCGAAGTTTTTTTGCTTTGTTTTTTTAATAATTAAAAATAAATCAACAAACCACCAAATACCCAAACCACCAAAAGTAACAAGTTTAAGAATTCCTAAACCGATATCACCGATTACAAAACGATCAATTCCGATATATCCAAGAAAAATTGATAGAAGGAGAACCAAAGTTGGATCCTTAAGATTACAAGTCTGAAGCGTAAATAATGTTTCATCATTGACACTTTCCAATTTTTTCCGAATCATAGGAATCGCAACCGATTCAAAATATTTCATATTTTCTTTTAAATATAACGATATTTCCTCTTTTTCCACAAATCCAACTCCTTCCATTTCCATTATATATAAAATAAGACTATTTGTAAATATATGACAATAGTGGATTTCGAAGATTAATACATTCAACAAGAATCAACACCACCACAGCACCAATAATAATCCCTTTCTGATATTTCAGAAAAAACCTTTCTAAATGATCATATCGATTCATAAATACCACAATAACGTAAAAACAACAAAAAACAACAATTGGAATTCCTAACACATTATATTGAATACTTTTCAAAAATTCTCCATGAAATAAACAAATAATAGACCTTGTCAACCCACAACCAGGACAAGGAATCTTCAAAATGTTAAAAAAAGGACAAATCTTTATATCAAAATAATTGAATATAAAAGCTAGTCCCAATAACATAAAAATCTCAATAATTCCTATTTTTAAACGATTCATAAATTAAATAATCATAGAGATAGATGAAAAATTCTTTTGTTTTGCTCTCTTCATTACTGTAAACCAATCAATAATAGTCCAAATTCCACATCCACCACACGTAAGTAACTTCAATACTCCTAAACCAACATCACCAAGCATAAAGCGATCAATACCAAAACTTCCTACAAGTAATGATAAAATCAAAAGAACTGTTGGATCCTTTAACTCACATGATTGAAGTGTCAATAAAGTCTCCTCACTTGCATTTTCCAACTTTTGTCTAATAATTGGAATGGCTGATGGTTCAAAGTATTTCGCATTTGTTGTTAAATATAAATCTATTTTTTGTTTATCCATAAAACAAACTCCTTTCACAACATAATTATATATAAAATTAAATCATTTGTAAATAATCATTATAATAAAATCATAAAAAATAAAAAACTAGACACTTTTATAGACTGAAAAATCATTAACAAATTAATTATAATAATAAAATGAGGTGATTTTATGAATGATACAATTTATGTATTAAAAGACTATGGGAAAATAGATATTAACTTAAAAACAATAATAGAACAAAAAGGTATCAGCAGAAGTAAACTTAGTACAATGGTAGCCATGAACTATGACCTAGTCAATCGATACTATAACAATAAAGTAACAAGAGTAGACCTAGATGTCATTTCTAGATTTTGTTATGTTTTAAAATGCGAAGTAAGTGATATTTTAAAGTATAAAGAAAATAAAGATTAGTGAATTAAATAATAAATATTTTAATATCGATATATTTGCAATTACTTCCATTATAAAAAGCTCATATGTTATAACGAAAGGAGAGAATAGCATATGAGTTATGATTACAAAAAAATTATGCAAAAGATTAAAGATGATCAAAGATACTTACCGAAATATCTTTGTTGTCTTAATTCACCAGGCCCGACAGGTCCAACAGGTCCAACGGGTCCAACAGGACCAACAGGTTCAACAGGTTCAACGGGTCCAACAGGTCCAATAGGACCAACAGGACCAACGGGTCCAGCTGGAACTAATGCCAATTCGACTAGTTGTTTTTGTGTTGATCAAATGAGAAATATCATCCAACAAATTATCACATTATATCCGAATGACAATTTGATAGTTGCAATGGAGAGCGGAAATAATGCAAGTGGACGCCCTGGATCACTTTTACCTGCACCAAACAATAACCCAAACTCAGGTCTTTTTCAACTAGTAAACAACCAAGGTGTTCCAGAAGAAGCACTGTCTATTTGTCGAATCGCATCCATCACAATAACGAGTAGTACTTATAATAATGCAATCACTTATCTTCCAGCCCCAACCCCACAACCAACAGGTTGTGATGCAAACTGCGAAGCAGCCATTCGTACCTATTTGCCAGTAGGAACACAAAATGTTGATATTAATGCAGGTGGTCAAACAGTTGCACAAGGAACCGTTTTAAAAAATGAATACGGGATGACAGTCGTAGTTGGAAATAACAATTCAAATCCTACATTTGTTTCATCATGCAAAGCAGAAATTATCAATAAATAAAAAGAACTCTCATTGATGAAATGAGAGCCTTTCATTTTAAAAGATGATTAAATGGATATTGACAAAATATGTCAAAAACACATATACTAATATAAGTTGCTCAAAAAGGCAACTGTAAAATAGGAAAAAAAAGAAAGGAAGGAAACATGATAAAACTATTAAAAAACTTTACAAAAAAAGAATGGATCATTGTATTAATTTCTTTTGTCTTGATTTTCGCACAAGTTTGGCTAGAACTAAAAATGCCAGATTATATGTCCGAAATTACTGTTTTAGTTCAAACAGAAGGAAGTCAAATGTCAGACATTATAAAAAATGGAGCCCTTATGTTACTTTGCGCATTAGGTAGCTTAATATCCTCTGTTTTTGTTGGATATCTAGTTGCATATATAGGTTCAACCTTCTCAATGAAAACTAGAAAAAAACTATTCAATAAAGTAGAAAAATTATCTATGCATGAAGTAAAACAATTTTCAACCAGTAGCTTAATTACAAGAACAACAAACGATATAACACAAGTAGAAATGCTTGTAGGAATGGGACTTCAACTATTAATAAAAGCCCCAATAACAGCCATTTGGGCAATCACAAAAATACTCAACAAAAGTTGGCAATGGAGCACTATTACCGCAATTGCCGTAGTCATATTACTATCCGTTATTATTTGTCTAATTATCATTGTAATGCCAAGATTTAAAATTGTTCAAAAATTAACAGACAGCTTAAATAGCGTTACCCGTGAAAACCTAACTGGAATTCGTGTCGTTAGAGCCTTTAACGCCGAACAATACCAAGAACAAAAATTTAACGAAGTAAATGACAAACTCACAAGACAACAACTCTTCAACCAAAAAACATTTGCCATCATGTCACCCATCATGTATCTAGTCATGTACTTTTTAACCTTATCTATCTATTTCATTGGAGCATACATCATAAAAGACAGCCTAATGGCAGACAAACTAACCTTATTTGGAGACATGATTGTATTCTCATCTTACGCAATGCAAGTCATCATGTCATTCCTAATGCTAGCTATGATTTTTATGATGCTCCCAAGAGCACAAGTATCCGCAAAACGTATCAATGAGGTACTAGACACTGACATCAGTATCAAAGATGGAACATTTGATGGAACCACAAAAGAAAAAGGAACCGTAGAATTTAAAGACGTTTCATTCAAATACCCAGACGCCGAAGAATACTTACTAAGAAATATCTCATTCAAAGCCGAAAAAGGAGAAACAGTCGCCTTCATAGGATCAACAGGAAGTGGAAAATCAAGTTTAATTAACTTAGTTCCAAGATTTTATGACGCTACCGATGGAGAAGTATTAGTAGATGGAATCAACGTCAAAGAATACAAAGGAGAGACTTTACACAACTTATTAGGTTACGTTCCACAAAAAGCTGTCATATTTAATGGAACCGTTGGCTCAAACGTGGCTTATGGAGAAAACGGAAAAAAAGCCATTACAAAACAAAAAATAAAAGAAGCCATTAAAATCGCACAAGGAACAGAATTCGTAGAAAAAATGGATGACCAATATGAAACACATATAGCCCAGGGAGGAACCAACATATCAGGAGGACAAAAACAAAGACTCGCAATCGCCAGAGCAATAGCCAGAGACCCAGAAATTTACATCTTCGACGACTCCTTTTCAGCCCTTGATTATAAAACCGATGCCATATTAAGGCGAGAATTAAAAAAATACACAAAAGACGCAACCAGTTTAATTGTTGCCCAAAGAATAGGAACCATAATGAACGCAGACAAAATTGTTGTACTAGATAATGGAAAATGCGTTGGAATTGGAACACATAAAGAATTACTAAAAACATGTGAAGTATATAAACAAATTGCCGCTTCACAACTATCAAAGGAGGAATTAGAAAATGGGATCAAAGCATAAAAAAGCTCCTGAAAGAGAATTAGCCAAAGACTTTAAAAGCGCCATTTCTCGCTTACTAAAAGAACTCCAAGGATTTAAAGCACTCATTATATTTTCTCTCATTCTAGCAGCACTAGGTTCCATTCTATCTATTTTCGCGCCCAACCGATTATCAGATCTTACCAATGAAATATCAGATGGATTAGTACTAAATAAAGAAAATTTAGAAACATTAACAAATCAAGTAAAAGACAGTCTAAAAGAAGAAAACTTAGAAAACATCATGCCAAAAATATTAGATGTCGACTTATCAGAACAAAACATTCAAAACATCATGACATCAAACGAAATAGAAGCAAAAGACAAACAAAAATTAACAGAAATATTATCAAATCCAAAAGAAATCAGCAAAAACATAACAACTTTATCAGAGACGATACAAACAAGAATTTTAAAAGATTCCAAATATGAAGGAATCACCATTACCACAAAAGACAAACAACAACTACTAAAAATGATGAACGAAGAAAAAGAAAAAATCGTTCTTCCAAAAAGTATTCAACAAATATTATTAACAGAAACCACCATAGATGGAATAAAAATTACACCAGAAGAACAAGGAAAATTTCTAGAAATTATGAGTACATTAACAACGGAAGATCCAAACGAACTATATCAAAAAATAGATGAAATGCCAGAAAGCATTCAAAAACTAGTAGAACCATTTATGGACCTAGAAACCATAAAAAAAATAGGACTTTTATTGGTTACTTTATACCTATGTAGTGCCTTATTCACATACCTAGAATCGATTGCAATGACAGATGTCTCAAACAAATTCGCACGAAAACTAAGAAGCAAAATAGAAACCAAAATCAATCGATTACCACTTTCTTATTTTGATAACCATGCAACAGGAGACATTTTATCAAGAGTAACCAACGATGTAGATACCATTGCCCAATCTATGAACCAATCACTATCTACATTAGTAAGTGCCATAACACTCTTTATTGGTACCATCATCATGATGTTTTACACAAACTGGATTATGGCCATCACAGCGATTGTATCAAGTCTACTTGGATTCGTATTTATGTTTGGAGTTTTAGCCAAATCACAAAAATATTTTACCAGAAGACAAACCGAACTAGGAAACCTAAATGGACATATCGAAGAAGTCTACTCAGGACTCAATGTAGTAAAAGTCTATAACGGAAAAAAAGAAGCCGACCAAAAATTTGACTTATACAATAAAAATGTATATGATGCCAATCGAAAAAGTCAATTTTTATCAAGCTTAATGATGCCAATGATGAGCTTCATAGGAAACTTCGGATATGTAGCTGTTTGTATCGTAGGAGCCCTTCTTACCATGAATGGACATATTAGCTTTGGAGTCATTGTAGCCTTTATTTCTTACGTTCGCTTATTTACATCACCACTAACCCAAATCGCTCAAGCCATGACATCACTACAATCTACAGCAGCAGCCAGTGAACGAGTATTTGAATTTGTAGACGAACAAGAAATGAGTAGCCAAAAAGAAATCAAAAAACAATTAAACAAAAACAAAGTCAAAGGAAAAATTGAATTTGAAAATGTTGTATTCCAATACGATGGAAACGAATCACCAACCATTAAAAACTTTAGTGCCACTGCACTTCCAGGTCAAAAAATAGCCATTGTAGGGCCAACAGGAGCCGGAAAAACAACAATGGTAAACTTACTCATGAAATTTTATGAAATCAACTCTGGAGACATTAAAATAGATGGCGTTTCCATTAATCAACTATCAAGAGAAAACATCCATGAACTATTTACAATGGTATTACAAGACACATGGATTTTTGGAGGAACAGTAAAAGAAAACATTATCTACAATAGAGAAAATGTAAGCGATGAAAAAGTAAAAGAAGTATGTAAAACAGTAGGACTAGATCACTTCATTAGAACCTTACCCAAAGGATATGATGCCGAACTAAACGATAACGAAAGCGTATCAGCAGGTCAAAGACAACTACTTACAATTGCCCGTGGAATGATCGAAGACGCACCATTTCTAATATTAGACGAAGCAACCAGTAACGTAGACACCAGAACGGAAGAACTAGTTCAAAAAGCAATGGATCAACTCACCAAAGGAAAAACATCATTCATAATTGCTCATCGACTATCAACCATCAAAAATGCAGATTTGATTCTAGTAATGAAAGATGGAAACATTATAGAACAAGGAAACCATAATCAACTAATGAAAAAAAATGGAGCATATGCCGAACTATACAACTCTCAATTTGAATTATAAAAACGATTGAAAACAATTCAACCGTTTTTTTCTACAGATAATGCATCACATATTGTCTAATCTGATCATAACCAATACCCAAACTAACAGATAATTCATTGTATAATAACGTTTCAGCCTTATGAAAATAATCTTCATCTTTTTCTCCAATACGCTTTCCAGACTTCAAACGTTCTATATTTCTAGAATAAGCAGTTTTTATGATACGAACCAAATCTGACTTTTCATAAGTCTTAAGCAAAGCCTTATACTGAGACTCCATATTTTGAGTCGTTTCCGTAATAGGAAGAATCGAAGGAATAGAAGAAATAAAATCAATCGCTTCTTGTTTAGACATAACAGGCTTTAACAAAGAAGCATCCATTGGAATATTAATAATTAAGGAAGTATCAGAAAAAGGACACAACACATAATAATCTTTTTCCCCAACAAAATTCTTACGGATTTCCTTAATAAAACATACCTCATTTTTATAAACAACATAATCATGAATTCCAAACATAAGAAAACACCTCACCATATATTATAACATTTTACTGCCCCTTTTGTAAAAACCTTGCAATTACATAACACTTATATTATAATAAAAAAAGAAAGAGAGCGTAAAAAAATGGACCCGAAAATGAAACGAGAAATTATATTACATCATTACCAAAATCCCAAAAACAAAGGACTCATAAATCAAGACGGATTTATTTCAGTAGACATGAATAACGAATCCTGTATTGATGAAGTCCACCTAATGGTCAAAATAGAAAACGATATCATAACAGATGCCCGCTTTGATGGTGAAGCCTGTGCCATATGTACCAGTTCAACTTCCATCATGATTGACACACTAATCGGAAAAACAACAGAACAAGCAAAACAAATTGTTTCCAACTTTGGAGCTATGATCAACGAAGAAGAATATAATGGAGACATATTAGAACAAGCCATTGTCTATGATGATGTCGGAAGACAACCAAACCGTAAAAAATGTGCCTTACTAGGTTGGTGGGGAATGGAAAAAGTATTAGAAAAAAATGAACAATCATAGGAAAACTTTTGCTTTCCTTTTTATTTTGTTCTATAATAGAAGTATGGTGATTATATGACAAACAAAAAAGGACTAAACAAAACAATCGTAAGAGAAATCTCAAAACAAAAAAACGAACCAAAATGGATGACCGATTTTAGAATCAAAGCATATGAAATGTTCGAACAATTTTCCAACCCAACATTTGGACCAGAACTAAAAATAGACTTTAATGACATTCATTACTTTAAACGAATTAGTGACAAAGTAAGCAACGAATGGGAAGAAGTACCAAAAGAAGCCAAAGAAACATTTCAAAAATTAGGACTCATAGAAGCAGAATGTAAATATTTAGGAGGAATTGGGGCACAATATGAAAGTGAAGTAGTATATCATCATATGTTAGAAGAATTAGTCGAAAAAAACGTTATTTTCTGTGACACAGACACAGCCTTAAAAAAATACCCTGAATTATTTCAAAAATATTTTAACCACTTAGTCAAATATGATGAAAATAAATATACTGCTTTAAATGGAGCCGTATGGAGTGGAGGAACATTTATTTACGTACCACCACATACCAAAATTGAAAGACCATTACAAAGCTATTTTCGAATCAATACCAAAAATATGGGACAATTTGAACGAACCATCATTGTCGTAGACGAAGAAAGTGAACTTCACTACATGGAAGGTTGTACAGCACCCACCTATACCACCGATTCCTTACATGCGGCCGTAGTAGAAATCTATGTTGGAAAAAACGCCAAATGTAGATACACAACCATACAAAACTGGGCAAACAATGTTTATAACCTAGTAACCAAAAGAGCCATTGTAAGAGAAGGAGGACTCATGGAGTGGATTGATGGAAATATCGGATCTAAAATCAACATGAAATACCCATGTTGTGTATTATCTGGAGAATATGCCAAAGGAAACTGTATTTCCATAGCAGTAGCCAAAGAAGAACAAATTCAAGATGCAGGCGCTAAAATGATTCATTTGTCCCCACATACAACCAGTAATATCATCAGTAAATCCATTGCCACCAAAGGAGGAAACGCAAGCTATCGTGGAACCGTTCGAATTGGCAAAAAAGCAACAAACTCGAAAAGTACCATCAAATGCGATACCATCATACTAGATGAATTTTCAAAAAGCGACACCATCCCAAAAAACATCGTCGAAAACACCTCTTCCATATTAGAACACGAAGCAACCGTATCAAAAATAGACCAAGAAAAATTATTATACTTAATGAGTAGAGGACTAACCGAAGAAAAAGCAAAAGAACTACTGATCATGGGATTTATTGATCGCTTTAGAGAAGAACTTCCAATGGAATATGCAGTAGAATTAAACGCATTATTAAAAAACTATTTTTAAAATGAAAAATATGTGGTATAATGTAGATAATAAGGAGGAAAAGAAAATGAAGAAAATTTTAATTGTGACTATCGCAGTTTTATCTTTGTTAGCGGTTGGCTGTGGAAAAAAAGCAAAAAAAACAGAAGGACCTAAAAAAAATCCACAAGAAGAAGCAATGGAAAAATATGCAAAGGATTACTATATTAGATTCATGAATAAATATTTAACAAATCCAACCGTATCATTAGAACAAATCAAAAAATCAAAAACTGATGGATACACAGATTATGATTTAAGCAAACTTGAAAAATGCAAAGATACTTCTTATACTGAATTAAAGTTAGAAGAAGGAACAAATGAAATCAGTGGATATGTACATCATTTAGATTGCGGAAAATAGAAATTTGTAAAATTGACAAATAATTCATTCAAAAAATTTTATTTTTTATAACAGATTTTGAAAATTGCACAATACACAGAAAAAAGAAAAAGAAAATGTCTCATTTGGAGGCTGCTGAAAAAGTGAGAATGTAAAATAAAGTGTGTAAGTGAAAAAAACTTAGACACTTTTATAATGT
>CANAXT010000014.1 GCA_947365915.1 uncultured Mycoplasmatota bacterium | reverse complement strand
CGTACCAGTAATAATGATAAAACGGTATCCGTTGAAAGAGAAGTAGCTGTACTGAATATGATACCAGTAATTACAATGACAGAGTCAAATGAGTCTTATGAAAAAGAAAAAGAAGTATTGATTACTGTAAGTGGAGTGAGACCAAATAAAGTAACAGGATTTACATATGAGATTAAGAAAGATGGAGAGTCGATATCCAAAGAAAGTGTATTAGGGCTTACCAAAACTTTAACATTGAATGAAACAGGTATTTATGAAGTAGTAGTCAATGTAACAGATAATAATAGTCATACAAATACATTAAGTAAAACATATAAAATAGATCAGGAAGGACCAGTAATCGTGTTTGATCCAGAGATAGTCAATTTAGAATCAGAAGAAGTAAGTGGATATGATCTATTTACTGGAGTAAATGTAACTGATAATATAGATGGTGTGATTGATAATAGTAAGATCAAAACAATAGGAACATTAGAGAAAATCCCAGGAACTTATAAAGTAACGTATACAGTAAGTGATTCTTTAGGAAACAGTAGTAGTAAAGAGAGAACATTTATAGTCGCAGATACAACAAAACCAGAAATTACAATTAGTCCAAATGAAGAAATTAGTTTTGTGAAAAGTAAGGTTGTGACTATTACTGCAACAGATAATATCAAAGTAAATTCCATTAAATATGTAATTATCAAAGATAGTGTAAGAGGAGAAGAACAAACGATTACCTCAGGAGAAATAGTTACATTAAATAATGGAACAGGGAACTATGTAATAGAAGTAACAGCGGTAGATAGTAGCAATAATAGTAAAACAGTAACAAGTGGAATCTATAAAATAGATCAAACAAAGCCAACAATTAGTGTGCCAGAAAATACAATATTAAAAATAACAGAAGTGACTTCATATAATGTACTAGAAGGAATCACAGTTAATGATAATAGTGGAGTGACTTCAAGAGTAGAAACAATAGGGAGTTTAACCGCAACACTAGGAGAGCAGACAGTAACATATAAAGCAATTGATGAAGCAGGAAATGAAGAAACGGTATCACGTAAGTTTACAGTAGTAGAAGCAGAAGGACCAATATTAAACTTTAGTAATGCAAGTACAGGGGGAAGTTGGACACAAGATCAAACAATCAAAGTAACGGCAACTGATAACAGTAATTTAAAAACATTTACGTATGAAGTGATCAAAGATGGAGTATCAAAAGGAGTAACCAATGTAAGTGTAAGTGGAAAGAGTGCAGAAGCAAGTGTGCCATTAAATGAAAGTGGAACATATAGTATAAAATTAACAGGAAGTGATGAGTACGGAAATAGTACGGCTCTCTCTAGTGGAGAATACAAAATCGATGTGACAGATCCAGTAGTAGGAAGTGTGACACCAAGTGGAACAATGGGAAGTAATAGTTGGTATACAAGTAATGTAACATTTACAGTAACAAATGGAACAGATGGATTGTCAGGACATAAGAGTACAACAGTGTCACCAACAAGCTTAACAAGTAATACGACAGGAACAAGTGTAACAGTAACAACAGAAGATAATGCAGGAAATAAAGTGACAAAGACATTTGGACCATATAAAGTAGATAAAGGTAGCCCAACAATTTCAACAAAGGCAGGCGGAAGTGTAACAGTAAATAAAGGAGCAAGTAATGCGATCCAGAGTACATACTTTGAAACACCAACATGGAGTATAAGTGGAACAGGAAGTGTGACATGTAAGGTAGGAAGTACGACAGTAACGAATACAAGTAGTATGGCAGTAGGAACGCATACAGTAACATGTACAGCAACAGGCCAGAATGGACTAACAGCAAGTGCAAGTAAGTCAATTATCATAAAAGCACCAAATGTAGATACAACAGGAGCCAATAAACCAACATTATCAAATGGGTTAGTACCAATTAAATGGAATGGAAGTTCATGGATAAGAGCAGATAGTGAAAATAGATCAGGGGTAAATCAATGGTATGATTATAGTAAACAAATGTGGGCGAATGCAGCTTCAGTAACAAGTAGTTACAGAAGTGCAGCAGTAGGAACAACAATACCAGAGAGTGCGATAAATGCATACTTTGTATGGATACCAAGATATGAATATCAGTATACGAATTTAAGTACAAGTTATGCAGGAGGAAGTCAAGCGCAACCAGGTCAAATAAATATAAACTTTATAGCAACAAGTAAAACAACAGCATCAACAAATTATAAAATCCATCCAGCATTTACATTTGGAACAACGCAGCTAGCAGGAATATGGGTAGGAAAATTTGAGACAAGTGCAGCATCAGAAAGCACATGTTTTACAAGTCCAAGCAGTAGTAATTGTGATAATACAAGTCAGACCCCATATATAAAACCAAATGTAAATTCATTGGTATATATGAAGGTAAGTAATATGTTTACAACAGCACAAAAGTTCAGCGCTTCAGGAAATAGTTATGGAATAAGTACGAGTGCAGATGCGCATATGATGAAGAATAGTGAATGGGGAGCAGTAGCGTATTTATCCCAAAGTAAATATGGAAAATATGGAAATAGTAGTTATAGTGGAGCAAATAAAGAAGTGTATATCAATAATAATAGTAACCTTACAACAGGGTGTAGTGCAGGAGCACCAAGCACAGACCAAGCAAGTTCATGTACAAATGCATATAACGTAAGTCCAGGAGGAACAGGAGCAAGTACAACAGGAACAATATATGGAGTATATGACATGAGTGGAGGCGCATTGGAATATGTAATGGGAGTGTATAATAATACAATAGGCTCATCAGGATTTAGTAGTTTACCAGCAACAAAATATTATGATAATTATACAACTACGACAGCAGCAACAGCTTGTGATGGAGGAATATGTTATGGTCATGCTTTAAGTGAAACAAGTGGATGGTATTCTGATCACGCTAACTTCGTTCTCTATTCATTTAGTGCGTGGTTGCTACGTGGTGGACGTTATGATTACTCGGCGAATGCAGGAGTGTTTAACAACAGTAGCACCCATGGTAGTACAGCCATCCACGATTCATTCCGGGTGGTTCTACTTGATTAACTATTAAAAAAAATCAACTTTTTTCTTAAAATAGTAGGATTTTATCTTATAAACGGGGTATCATTTTATGAGGTGGTAAAATGATATTAAAATATAAAAGAATGATCATTGTGATTTCAATCGTTCTTTTTTTGTTGGTTTGTTTTTTATTTTCTTCAAAAAATGAAGAAGTCGTTGTTGAACCAATAGAAGAAAAAAAAGAAGAAGTGGTTGAAACTACAATTCAAGTTGATGTAAAAGGGGCTGTTAAAAATCCTGGTGTTTACGAAATTCCTGAACATAGTAGAGTTCAAGATGTTATTAAAAAAAGTGGAGGTTTTTTAGAAAATGCAGATACTAGTACGATTAATTTGAGTAAGTTATTAAAGGATGAAATGGTGATTTTGATTTATACGAAAGAAGAAATTGAGTCTTTTAAAAATTCAGAACAAAGAGAACAAAAAACAGATCAAACTTGTATTTGTCCGAAAATAGAAAACGATGCTTGTGTGAAAGATGCTGTAACGAATTATCAGCAAAATACTGTGAGAGAAACAAAACAAGTGTCTTTAAATAATGGAACGGCAGCTGATTTTGAATCGTTACCTGGAATCGGACCTTCTAAAGCAAATGCGATTGTAAATTATCGTAATGAGCATGGTGGGTTTCAGTCAATTGAAGATATTAAATTGGTTAGTGGGATAGGAGAAGCAACTTTTGAAAAGATTAAAGCTTATCTTACACTCTAAATCTTTTTTTGTTGTTCTTTTATTGGTTGTTTGTGGTTATGTATGTTGGAGTTTGACTCATTTTTCTTCGAAATATCAAAAGGAACAAACTTTTGTAGGTATGATAATATCTAAAAAAGTGAATGATTCTTATATTACATATGAAGTAAAAGCGAAAGAAAAACTGTTGGTTCGTTATTCTGAAGAGTTTTCTTTAGGAGATCAAGTTTTAATTGAAGGGACGTTAGAAAGACCTAGTAAAAATAGAAATTTTCATTTGTTTAATTATCAGGAATATTTAAAAGGAAAACGTATTTTTTATATTGTAGATGCTTCTAAAATTACACTTTTAAAAAAAACTACTGGATTATATTTACTTAAAAATCAAGTGATTCAAAGAATAGAAAACCGAAAAACAACTTCTTATTTGTTTGCGTTTTTATTGGGGGATAGTTCTTTATTGGAAGAAAAGAGCACTTATCAAAGTTTGGGAATTAGTCATTTGTTTGCAGTTTCGGGAATGCATGTTATGTTTTTTACAGCCTTTTTGTTTTTTATTTTAAACTGTTTTTTTAAAAAAGAGGTTATTTCTTTTTTGATTGTCAGTTTGATTTTAGGAATTTATGTTTGGTTGCTTGGAAGTAGTGCTTCTGCTTCTAGGGCTTTTCTTTTGTTTCTTTTTTCGTTTTGTAATCGATATTTTAAATGGGAATTTTCCTCTATCCAATTATTGACTTTTGTTTTTTGTTGTTTGTTAATTTTGAATCCTTTTTCTATTTTACAAGTTGGGTTTCAATTTAGTTTTGTGATTTGTTTGTTTTTAATGTTACAGAATGGGAAAAAAGAAGGATATATGAAGACGCTATTTTTTACTTCTTTGGTTGCTAGTTTGGCAAGTTTTCCGTTATCGGTTTATCATTTTCATCAATTTCATTTTGGGTCAGTTTTATTTAATTTGTTTGCGGTTCCTTTTGTTTCATTTTTATTGTTTCCGTTTTCTTTTGTGTGTTTTTGTTTTCCGTTTTTAGATTTTGTTTTGGAATTTTTGATTTCTATTTTTCATGGATTTATTCATGTTTGTGACGTTTTTTCTTTTTTGAAGTTGTCTTTTTGTTCTATCTCTATTGTTTTTGTTGTTCTTTATTATTTGATTTTGATTGCTTGTTTTAAAGTTCATAAGCGTTGGTTATTTGTGTATTTTATTTGTATATTTTTACACTTCTTTTCTCCTTATTTGGATACGCATTATTGGATTGATATGATTGATGTAGGTCAGGGTGATGCGATTTTAATTCGGTATCCGCATTTGAAAAAGGTGATTTTGATAGATACTAGTGGTGTGATCCCATATGGAAATTGGAAGAGTAAACAGGTGGAACAGATTTTACTTCCTTATTTTCAGTCTTTGGGAGTTAATAGAATCGATACGTTAATTATTACGCATGGAGATTATGATCATATGGGGAATGCTGTTTCTTTGGTACAGAGTTTTAGAGTTGGACAAGTGATTTTTAATTGTGGTTCTTATAATGGTTTAGAGTATGATCTTATAAAAGTATTGGAAAAGAAAAATATTCAGTATTATTCATGTATGAAAGAATTAAGTATAGGTAAGTCTAAACTACAGTTTTTAAATACAAAAGAATATGATAATGAGAATGATAACAGTAGTGTTATTTATTTAAGCTATAATCGTTATAAATTTTTATTTATGGGTGATGCTTCAGTAAATAGAGAAAAAGATATATTAGAAAAATATAATTTAAAAGATATCGATTTTTTTAAGGTAGGCCATCATGGTTCTAATACCAGTAGTAGTGATAAGTTTATAGATGTTATTAATCCTAAATATTCTTTGATAAGTGTTGGTAAAAATAACCGGTATGGTCATCCAAAGGAATCAGTATTGGATATATTAAGTAATAGTCGGATTTATAGGACTGATTTAGATGGAGGTATTCGGTTTAAAATTTATAAAAATAAACTGAAAATTAAAACGTGTTTGTGATAGAAAATTGTATTGACAATAGAATTGATTGTATAAGTAGATAATGAATACAATTATAGTATATTTATGGTAGACTATTTTGAAAAAGTATAAAGTTTGTTATAATGTAAATATTAAAAAATTTACTTTTTTAGGAGGAAAGCATGAAAGAATATTTTTATAAGCGAGAATATAAGTATATGTATTTAAGTCAATTTTCTTATAGTTTGGGGAAAGCATTAATTGAGGGGTTCGGAACTGTTATGTTATATAAAAATGGGATCCCAATATGGCTTATTTTATTAATTTATGGGATTCGCTTTGGAATTATGGGATTTATCACTCCATTGTTTATTAGTATATCTTCAAGATTTGGTATTGCAAAATGTATTTTAATTTCTAATGTTTTCAGCATTTTGAGTTCATTTATGATATTGGAGGAAAAAAAACTTATATAGTAATATTATTATATTTATAGTTATAATGGGATTAGATGGTCTTTCTAATCCATCTGGTGATGCTTTGTCTAGTAGATATGTAGAAACGAGATATAGAGGAAGGTATAATAGTTTTTTGAATGTCTCAAAATTATTGGGCACTGCTTTATCTAGTTGTTTGGTGGCTTGGGGAGTAATAACGAATCATAATATGGTTTTATTTATGTTTCTAACATTTTTCTTTTTATTGCAATATATTTTTATAAAACAAATTGACTATAAGCCAGAAAATAAGACAAATGCATTTAAAGCAACCATGAAGTATGTATTAAAAAGTAAAAGTAAATATAAAATGATATATTCATTAAGAACTAATCATATTTTAGAAAGATTATTTGTTTCATTATATTTGTATATAATGATAAAAGATTTTAAATTATTTTCTTCCATTACTATAGTGTCAATATTTTTACAAGTATTAACAGTAATACTAATAGGAAAGTATTCAGATAAAAATATTAAAAAGTCAAATAACTTGGTAACAGTGATAAAAACTGTGATAACAGGAATATTTTTGCTTACAAAAAATAAGATTATTATCTCAATTAATAAAACTTTAAATGATAACTTTCAAAAAGTATATGAAACTTCTACGCAAACCTCAATACAAAATATTATAAAAGAATCAAAAGAAGATAGTACACTTTTGTCGGCTGTAGGTCAAATGACTTTGTGTTTTACAGAAATAATAGTATTTGCAATACTTGCTTTGATAAGTGTATTTATAGGTGAAAAGATTTTTGTAATCATATTTGTATTATCAATAATGTCTACTATTTTAATAAATGTAAACATTAATCAAGGTAAGAAATTAAATTAAGCTTTCTTTTTTTAAATCTGTTTAAAATGATTAATTATTATGTGGAAGTATGGTATATTAAATACGCAAAGGCAATAAAATTATATAAATTGTATATAATATTATTGCTAGAAAAAGCAAAAAAGGCGGGTGTTTCCAGCCAAAAATTGGAACTTAAAAAAGTGAATTAGAGTGTAAGCTCTAATTCTTTTATATATGTATGATTTTTTGTAGTGTTAAGGAGGTTATTTGTAATGATTATAATAAATAGTAATTTTATGAAAATTTATTATAGGGAAAAATGATGAACCTTTTTAGAAAATTTGAATATATTACTTATGAAAGGTATAGAAAAAAATAAAAATTGATTATTTTAGGAATATAATTTATTTTAAATGGATATTCTAAAGATAGAACATCATGGTTCTAAAAATGAAATGACTAACATATTTTTTAGTAAATTGATGGTGTTGGAGTGAAAATATGGTTGTGATTTGTGTTTCAATTGGGAGATTATTAATGGATTTTAACTTGCTAATTGGCACGTTACCGCGGTAGCGTTTTATATAGATTTGGGGCATTTTTGCCTCTTTTTTGCATTTTTTTGCACTTTTTCGCAATTTTTTTCAAAAAAATTTAGGATTTTTGAAAGTTTTGTCGTATATTATTAGTAGGGAGTCCGATATTATGCGTATAATGAATCGAGATGAAATTGATCATATTCGTTCAAGTGTTGATATTGTCGATGTGGTATCTAGATATATTCCACTTGTTCCGAAGGGTAGAAATTATTTTGGGGTTTGTCCATTTCATGATGACAAAAATCCAAGTATGAGTGTTTCTAGGGAAAAACAGATCTATACTTGTTTTTCTTGTGGTGCTACTGGAAATGTGATCAAGTTTGTAGAAGATTATGAAAATGTTTCTTTTATAGAAGCTATGAAGATTTTAGCGGGTATTGCAGGAATCTCTCTTGATCTTGGAGAGATTAAAAAGCAGACAAGCTCTAATCATGTACTTTATGACATCTATGATTTAAGTTTTAAATTTTATCGCAATAATATCAGTAGTGCTCTGGGTAAAAAGGCAAAAGCATATTTGAAGAACCGTGATATTGATGAATCAATCATTAAGGAATTTGGAATTGGACTTGCTTTAAAAGATCATGATACTTTATTTCAACTTTTGTCTGGCAAAAAGTATGACTTAAATGTTCTTATGAAAAGTGGCTTGGTTAGTCGAAACGATATGGGATATGTCGATATTTATTATAATCGAATTATGTTTCCGTTGTGGGATATTTCTGGAAGAGTTGTTGGATTTAGTGGTCGTATTTTCAACGGAGAACAGGATGTGTCTAAATATGTCAATACGAGAGAAACAGAAATTTTCAAAAAAGGAGAACTCTTATATAATTATCATAGGGCGAAAGAGGAAGCACGGAAAGAAAATAAGGTAATTATTATGGAAGGGTTTATGGATGTTATTAGGGCTCATACAATTGGCATTAAAAATGTCATTGCGATGATGGGAACTGCAGTTACAAAAGATCAGGCTCTCTTGATTAAGCGAATGGCCCGGGATATTATTCTTTGTTTTGATGGAGATGAAGCAGGACAGAAAGCAACGATTTCTTGTGCTGAGGAACTTTTAAAGATTGGTGTAACGCCAAAGGTAGTTGCTTTGGAATCTGGTATGGATCCAGATGAATATATCCAGAAATATGGGAAAGAACGTTTTATTGGATTATTAGAAAATCCGATTAACATTATGGATTTTAAACTTTCCTATTTTAAAAAACATAAAGATCTTTCTAGTGATCAAGATGTGTCGAAATATATTCATGATATTTTAGGAGAGTTGAATAAAATGGATGATGAGATTTTAAGAGAATTAACGATCCATAAAATGAGTGAAGAGTTTGGTCTTGATCCAGAATTTTTAAAATCAAAGTTGATAGAACAACCTGTAAAACCAGTTTATAAGCCTCCCAAAGTTTCTAAAAAATTGGATAAATATGATAAGGCACAGATGTATTTACTTTATTATATGCTCAAAAATAAAGAAGTTATTCAAGTATATGATCGTGAAATTCCGTATATGCCAACAGAACGGTATCGGAATTTGGCGTTTCATATTAGTTACTATTATAAAATGAATGGAGATATTGTTGTAGCTGGTTTGGTTGATCAACTTGGAAGTCAAGACGAATTATTGAAAACGTTGGGAGAAATTGAACAGCTTGGATTAAAGGATGATTATACTTTGAAAGAAATTGAGGATTATATTCGTGTGATTCAAGAGTATGATATCAAAAATGGACAAGCAGAGCTTGAACGAAAGTTAAAAGAAGAACGTGATATGAATGAAAAAGTGAGAATTGCAAATGAGATGATTGCGTTGAAAGTAAGGAGAGAACAATATGATTAATGAAATTAAAAGTTTTGAGGAAAGAAAAAAGGAACTTGTTCAAAAGGGAAAAGAAAAAGGATCTATTAGTTATGAGGAATTAGCGGCTGCATTAAAGGGTCTTGATTTGGATGCAGATGCTTTAGATGAGTTATATAATTTGTTTAGTGAAAATAATATTGCTATTGTTTCTGATGATGAACCAGATGGTGCGGATGCGAATGGTGATAAAATTTTATTAGATGATACAGCTTTAACGAAGGATTTGACAATTAATGATCCTGTTCGTATGTATTTGAAAGAGATTGGACAAATTAAGCTACTTACGATGGAAGAAGAATTAGAACTTGCGGATCGTATTCGAGAGGGTGATGAGTTTGCGAAAACGATTTTGGCTGAGGCAAATCTTCGCCTTGTCGTTAGTATTGCGAAACGTTATGTTGGAAGAGGAATGTTGTTTTTGGACTTGATTCAAGAAGGAAATATAGGGTTGATGAAAGCTGTAGAAAAGTTTGATGTTTCGAAAGGTTATAAGTTTTCTACTTATGCGACTTGGTGGATTCGACAGGCGATTACGAGAGCAATTGCGGATCAGGCTCGTACGATTCGTGTTCCTGTTCATATGGTGGAAACGATTAATAAGTTAGCACGTGTTCAAAGACAACTTACTTTAGAGTTGAATCGTGAGCCAAGTGAAGAGGAGTTAGCGAAAAAGATGAATGTTTCTGTTGATAAGATTCGAGATATCTATAAGATTTCGCAGGAACCTGTTAGTTTGGAAACTCCTATTGGTGAAGAAGATGATTCTCATTTGGGTGATTTTGTTCCAGATGAACGTAATATGAGTCCTGAGGAATATGCTACGAATGAAATGTTAAAGGATGAGATTTCCGAGGTTTTATTAACACTTACTGAAAGAGAAGAAAAAGTAATTCGTCTTCGTTTTGGTTTGGAAGATGGGAAATCTAGAACATTAGAAGAAGTGGGTCAAATGTTTGGGGTTACTCGTGAGAGAATTCGTCAGATTGAGGCTAAAGCACTTCGTAAGTTGCGTCATCCATCTCGGTCTAGAAAACTCAAGGATTATATGGGTGATTAGATGACTTTGTCATCTCGTTTATATATGATTGCTTCCATGATTCCGCCTTTGAAAAGGGTGATTGATGTTGGGTGTGATCATGCTTATTTGGATATTTATTTAACGATACATGGGAAAAATCATTGTATTGCTAGCGATGTTAGTCCTCATGTGTTAGAGAAAACAAGGAGTATGATTTCTTCTTATCATTTAGAAAATCAAATTGAAGTAGTTTTGAGTGATGGGTTAGAAGAAATTGATGTTTGTTCTGATGATGTGGTTGTTCTTGCTGGTATGGGAACATCTACAATCATTCATATTTTAGAAAAAAAAAGAACGGATCATATGATACTTTCGAGTCATAATGATTTGGACAAGCTTCGTTTATTTATAGAACAAAATGGATATTTTATTGATCAAGAAGAGGTTGTGTTTGAAAAGGGTATTTATTATGTGGTTATGAGTGTGAAAAAGGGAACGGTATGTTATTCGTTTCAGGAACGATTATTTGGTCCTTTTTTGATTCATAAAAAAGATGATGTGACAGTTTCTTATTTTCATTATTTGCTTAAGAAAAAAGAAGCAATTTTTTCTAAAGTACCAGTTGATCGAAGGTTTCATTTATCTAAAGAGATTGATTGTTTGAAGGAAATATTAAAGTCTGATGTTTAAGGGTTCATTATGAACTTTTTTTGTTTTGAAGTTTTTGAAAAAAATTTAAAGAAACTATATAGTTACAAAACGACAAAGTTTGATATAGAAAAGGTATACTATGTTTATAAGATAAGTTTCGATTGAAACAAAGAGAGGAAGGGGGGGAATATGGTATTAACAAATAGTAACCTAGGGGGGGGGCATAAGGAATAGAGCCTTTACTCTAATAGAACTTTTAGCAGTAATAATTATAATAGGAGTGATTGCTCTAATTGTGTCTCCGATTATATTAAATGTAGTTGGTAAGTCTAAAAAAGCAGCATTTGAACGGAGTATTGATGGAATAATAGAAGCAGTGCGTATTGATTTATCAGATGATGATTTTTTGACGCCTCGAGAGTATTTTTATGAGGGGTCAAGTTTAAGTTTACTTACAGTAAATGATAAAAAACGGGATGAGATTGTTAAGATTAGCGGGAGAATAGATGGAAATGGGTTTATCTATGTAGATGGTGATGGAAACATCATAATTAACAATATTTGTAATAAAGAATATTGTGCGAATGGAAAAGAAGAAGAAATAGAAATTAGTAAGAATCCAACAGGAGAAGTACCAGATTTAAATAAAGAAGATCCAGTGATAAGTTTAAATGGAGATAGTACTATCTATGTGGAGTTGAATGGAATATATAAAGAGTTAGGAGCAGTAGCTAGAACAAAAGCAGGAGATAGTTTAGAATACACAACTGAGATTAAAAAAAATAATGAGGTTGTAGAAAGTATAGATACTAGTATAGAAGGAACATATATTATTACTTATAGGACTAGTAATAATGAGAGGACAGTATCTGTAGAAAGAGAAGTAGCCGTATTAAATATGTTACCAATGATAACAATGACAGAGTCTAGTGAAAGTTATGAACAGGAAAAAGAAGTGTTGATTACTGTAAGTGGAGTAAGACCAAATAAAGTAACTGGATTTAGTTATGAAATAAAGAAAGATGGAGAATCAATATCTAGAAATAGTGTGTTAGGGTTAACCAAAACACTAATATTAAATGAAACAGGGATTTATGAGGTTATAGTGACTGTAACGGATAATAATAGTCATACAAATACATTAAGTAAAATCTATAAAATAGATCTGGCAAAACCAAGTATAACAGTACCAGAAAATACGGAGATTAAGATTACTGAAGTAACAGAATATGATTTAATGACTGGAGTAGTAGTTAGTGATAATGTAGATCCAAATCCAACAGCAGAAACAATTGGTGGACTATCAGCAATATTAGGAGAGCAGACAGTTACTTATAAGGTGGTTGATGAAGCGGGAAATGAAGAAAGTATTGTAAGGAAGTTTACAGTAGTAGAAGCAGAGGGACCAATCTTAAACTTTAGCAACAGAGGTAGTGAATTATGGACACAAGACCAAACCATAACAGTAACAGCAACTGATAACAGTAATATAAAAACATTTACTTATGAAGTGATAAAAGATGATGTATCTAAAGGAATCCAAAATGTAAATGTGAGTGGAAAAAGTGCAGAAGTAGATATCAAGTTAAATGAGAGTGGAATTTATAGTATTAAACTAACAGGAAGTGTGGTTTGTAAGAGTGGAAGTACAACAGTAGCAAATACTAGTTCATTAGCAGTTGGAACACACACTATAACATGTGTAGCAACAGGAAATACGGGATTAAAAAAATCAGCAAGTAAAACAATTATTGTTAAAACAGCAATAGCTGATACAACAGGAGCAAATAAACCAACATTAACAAATGGATTAATACCCATAAAATGGAATGGAAGTACATGGATAAGGGCAGATGAAAGTAATAAAAGTGGAGCAAATCAATGGTATGATTATAATACTCAGATGTGGGCAAATGCAGCGAGTGTAACAAGTGATTATAGAAATGCAGCAGTGGGATCAACAATACCAGAAAGTGCAATAAATGCATATTTTGTATGGATCCCAAGATATGAATATCAATATACAAATTTAAGTGCAAGTTATGCAGGAGGAAGTGCAGTCCAACCAGATCAGATAAATATAAACTTTATAGCAACTTCAAAAACAAGTCCAAGTAGTAACTATAAAATTCATCCAGCGTTTAATTTTGGAGGAACAGAATTAGCAGGAATCTGGGTAGGAAAATTTGAGACAACAGGAAGTGCAAGTACGCCAACAATAAAACCAAACTTAAGTTCATTAAGAGATCAAGATGTAAGTACACAGTTTGCAACAGCACAGAGATTCAGCGCATCAGGAAATAGTTATGGAATAAGTACGAGTGCAGATGCGCATATGATGAAAAATAGTGAATGGGGGGCAGTAGCATACTTGTCACAAAGTAAATATGGAAAAAGAGGAAATAGTAGTTATAGTGGAGCAAATAAAGAAGTATATCAAAATAAATCAGGTAGCTATATAACAGGATGTAGTAGTGGGGCCCCAGGAGCAGATGGAAGTTATGGTTGTGCCTATACATACGAAAAGAGTATAGGAGGAACAGGAGCTTCGACATCAGGAACAATATATGGAGTATATGACATGAGCGGAGGCGCCTATAAATACGTAATGGGAGTATATAGTAATACAGTAGGGACATCAGGATTTAGTAGTTTACCGAATAGTAAATATTATGATAATTATACAAGTAGTAGTACAACATATTATGGACATGCCTTAAGCGAGACGAGTGGATGGTATTCTGATAGCGCCATTTTCGTCAATTCGGTTTGGACATGGTTCATTCGTGGCGGAGTTTGTGGCCATACGGCGGCTGCAGGAGTGTTCAACTTTAGCTACGGCACTGGTGTTGCGTTCAGCAGCTACTCGTTCCGGGTGGTAGTGCTTGGTTAAATGATCATGTGATCAGATCAGATCATGTATAATTAAGTATTTTAGATACACAAAAAAGAACGATTCCTATTTCGTTCTTTTTAAATGAAAAAAGTTGGTCCATTATCATTTGCCAGAGGTGTTTCTATATTTGATTCAAAATTAGAAGTGGGATTAGAAACCGTTTTTGAATTTGTTCTTACATTGTTTGGAGTATCTACTTTCTTAAATTCATTCATAACACGAAACATTGTTTTGGCATTTTTCATCATTGGTGAAACTTGTTTTACTACAGGTATTGCTTGATTGACAAAGTTTAGTGTTTTTTGGGCTCCGTTTAATAGACTAGAAAAGCTAAATCCTCTACCAATAGAACTGCCTAAAAGTCCAGTAGATGCAGGCGTTGATAACGTGCTGTAAGGATAGAACATATAAGGATTATAGAAATTCATAATAGTACTCCTTTCTAACTTATTATATGAAATTGTAAAAAAAAGTTTTACAATTTTGAAATATATGGTATAATTATATTAGCGTAAAAGAGTAGAGGAGATTGGAAGGTGTTTTTTTGTTATGAATAAGCAAGAGTTAGAATCAGGAACTTCCACTTTTAAAACAATTGTTAAAATGCCCTTTTTGTTAGTGAAATGGTTTTCATTGGGATTCTTTTTTACGATGTGGTTTTTTATTTCCTTTGTTGTAACAACTATTTATTCTTTTGTAAAATATGGAATTTTAGGAGTTTTATTTACATGTTATTTAATCCTAAAAATGATTTGGTTGATTATATCACTTCCATTCCGCCCATTCTTTAAAGCTTCTAGGAAGACAGCTCGCTCTGTTAAAAAGGATGCACGAAAGATTAAAAAGGCAAGAGCTTTAGAAGAAAAGGAACGTAAAAAAGAAGAAGCAAGACAAGAAAAAATTCGTATTGCGGAAGAACGTAAAAAGAAGAAAAAACGTGAAAATGAATCTTATGTTAATGAAAATGTGAAAAGGGAGAAAAAAACATTTGGAGATAGGATTAATGATGCGTTACTTAGTATTGGAAAAATACCAAAGAAATTTGTTGGTGGCATCAAAAAGCGTTGGAATAATTTGTCTTTTGTAAAAAATGCGAAAAATAAAAAAGATATTAATCGACAGGCTTTGTTAATTAATTTCGAAGGTGAAGACGCTAAGAAATCTGATAAGAAGTTGATGTATCAATATGAAGGAAAGAATGCTGAAGGAAAAATTGTAAAGGGTTATTTTGAGGCGTTTTCAAAAGTAGAAGTACATTCCTTTTTGCTTAGTGAAGGATTTGAAGTATATAGTATTAAAACAAATAAGATGATTCAATTACTACATAGTAATGCTGGGGGATCTTCTGGAAAAGTAAAAACAAAAGATTTAATTTTCTTTTTAACACAATTATCTACTTATATCAAAGCAGGTATTCCATTAGTAGAAGCACTTCGTATTCTATCAAAACAGTTTAAAAATAAAACATATCAGCGTATTTTTAGAGCTATGATTTATGACCTTACTATGGGCGAAAGTTTTAGTTCTGCTTTAGAAAAACAAGGAACTGCGTTTCCAAGATTGCTTATTAACATGGTAAAAGCGTCAGAAATGACTGGAGAGTTACCAGAGGCACTAGACGATATGTCAGATTATTATACTGAAACAGAACGAACTAGAAAACAAATGATTAGTGCTTTAATGTATCCAAGTATCGTATTTGTAGTAGCAGTTGCTGTTACAACCTTTATCTTATTGTATGTGGTTCCAAAGTTTGTTGAGATTTATAAAACGATGGATGAGTCAGCAATTCCTTCATTTACAAGATTGGTACTAAATATTAGTAATTTCTTGCAAACCTATTTTATATGGATTTTAATAGGATTAATTATATTTATCTTGATTATGAGATATTTGTATTCAAATGTAAAAGTAATTCGTACGATGTTACAATGGATTGCTATGCATATACCAGTATTTAAAAATGTCATCATTTATAATGAGGTTACAATGTTTACTAAAACGTTTAGTTCACTATTGGCACATAATGTATTTATTACAGATAGTATGGAAGTATTAAATAAGATTACGAATAATGAAATTTATAAAATGTTGATATTAGATACAATTACCAATTTGGCTAAAGGTGAGAAAATATCAGAAGCATTTAAAGATCATTGGGCGTTTCCACTTCCTGCTTATGAGATGATTGTTACTGGAGAAAAAACAGGACAATTGGCAGAAATGATGGCAAAAGTGTCTAGTTATTATCAGGATTTGCACGCCAATGCAGTATCAAGAATCAAATCGTTCTTGGAACCAGTTTTGATTATTTCGTTAACAGTTGTGGTTGGATTTATTGTATTAGCAGTTGTAATTCCAATGTTTAACATGTATTCACAAATTCAAACTGGGGTATAAGAAACAAGAGGAGTAGATAAAATGGAAATATATTATATGATTACATTCTTTATATTAGGAACAATTTTTGGTTCATTTTATAACGTTGTAGGATATCGTTTGCCGAAGGGAGAATCGATTATGTTTCCTCCTTCTCATTGTACCAATTGTAATCATAGATTAGGACCATTAGAATTGATTCCAATTGTTTCTTTTTTTATTCAAGGAAGAAAGTGTAAAAGTTGTCATCAAAAGATTTCCTGGTTTTATTCTTTTTTTGAGTTTAGTTGTGGCGTTTTATTTGCGCTTTCTTATTATATTTTTGGTTTATCTTTGGATTTATTGATTGCACTAACTTTTATTTCGATGCTATCTATCATTGTTTTAAGTGATTATGAGTATATGATTATTCCAGATGAAGTTTTGTTGTTTTTTGGAATCTCATTGATTATTGAATATTTAGTTCGAGATGGACTTATGTTAACGGGTGAGCATATACTTCATGGAGTTGCAGCATTCTTTATTATGTGGGGGATAAAGAAACTTGGAGACCATTTATTTAAAAAGGAATCAATGGGTGGAGGAGATATTAAACTCATGTTTATTTTTGGACTCGTATTAGGTTGCCCATTAGCGATCCTTTCTATTTTCTTAGGTTCTATTATTGGTCTTCCAATATCGCTTATTTTAGTGGCTAAAAAAAACAGTCATGAAGTTCCTTTTGGACCATTTTTGAGTGCAGGGGCATTGATTTTGTTTTTGCTTCAAGTAGATTTTAATTCTTTTATTCATATGATATCAAATATATAGTTTGATATTTTTTTTCTTTTCAAGTATAATTCATTATATGAAGGAGTGAATGATGTGAAAGAAAAATTTGGAATTATAGAAATTGGTAGTAACAATACAAAAACACATATTTATGAAAATGGTAATGTTATATATGAAGATAATACGACAATTGAATTTAAAAAAAATTATAAGACAAAAATATTGTCATCTGATTTAAATCAATTGTATGATGTGATTGAAAAGGGTCTTCAATTTACGAAGAATATTCATGTTTATGGCTGTAGTATTTTTAGAAGTATATCAAAAGAAGAATTAGATGAAATTAATGAGACTTTATATCAAAAATATCAATTAACAGTAGAGGTTGTTAGTCAAGAAGATGAGGCATATTATACAGCACTTGGTTGTTATAATGATATTGATTATGATAAAAATATTTGTGTTTTTATTGGCGGAGGGGGTTCTATTGAACTTATATTTGTTAGAAACAAAGAGGTAATAGATAAAAGGTGTTATGGCTTTGGAGTTGTAGATATTACTAATCGGTTTGCTAGTTTAAAAGAGGATGTTCCAACTGTTACGTTTGATGAAGTGTATGATTATGTTGATTCATTTATTGATGATATTGATATAGAAGCAGATTTGTTTATACTGGCTGGTGGAGATCATTTGTATTGGTATAACAATGCGGAGTATGATTTATTAGATAATACACTTTATTCTTCTTTGAATCAAAAATATATGATTACTAGAGATATGAGTGATCAATATGATCAAGATGCTTTTGTAACTTCATTAGATCGAATTCGACAAAATAGTGATAATCCAAAATGGTTTGATGGATCTAGAGCAATGAAAGTGATTACCAATTTGATTTCTCATAAGATTCATGCGAAGTATATTATTCCAACGAAAATTAATATGGAAGATGGATTAAAAAATAAATTAAATGATTAAAAAAAGAACAGAAATGTTCTTTTAATATTCGTCTAAATTAAAGTTTAATGGACTTACTGTTTCTTCCTCTTCATATTCTTCTGTATTTGAACTAGAATGAGATATGTCTGTATAATCAATTGCAGTTTTTAAATCGAATGATCCTGCTAGTTTATCGTCATCATCTAATTCTATTAGTTTTAATACTTCTTCAAATGTTGTTAATCCTTTTTCTACTTTGTCTAATCCATCTTGAAGTAGGGTGGTTACATCGGCACTATAAACAAGTTGTCTCAATTTATCTTTTGGCATGTTTTGACTGATTGCATCTTTGATTTCTTGATTGATTAGTAATACTTCATGGATTGCAATTCTTCCTTTGTAACCGTTTCCACATTCGTCACAACCCTCGACAGAATATATTTCTGCTACTTCATGACCTAATACTTTTCGAAATAAGTCTTTTTCATATTGATTGGTTGGTCTTTTTGATCTACAATTTGGACACAATTTACGTGCTAATTTTTGAGAAACGATTCCTTCTAAGGCACTGGAAAGAAGGTAGCGTTCTACATCCATATCTAGTAAACGTTCAATTGTATTTAATGAGTTATTGGTATGGATTGTTGATAATACGATATGACCTGTAATAGAAGCACGAACTGCTATTTTTGCAGTTTCTGTATCACGAATTTCTCCAATCATGATTACATTTGGGTCTTGACGTAAAATAGAACGAAGGGCCGTTGCGAAGTCTAATCCAATTTCTGCATTTGTTTGTACTTGGTTAATTCCTTCAATGTCCATTTCGATTGGGTCCTCTACAGTTACAATATTCGTATCTTCTTTATTTAATTTTTGTAATATAGAATATACTGTTGTTGATTTTCCAGTACCAGTCGCACCAGTTACTAGGATAATTCCGTTTGGAACGCTAATCATTTGTAGTACTTTTCGGTAATTTTCTTCACTGAATCCTAAGTGTTCGATTCCACTTAAACTCATAGAGTAGTCTAAGATACGAATTACGATTTTTTCTCCTTCTATGGTTGGTAAGCAAGAGACACGCAGGTCTAGGCTGACATTTTGTAGTGTTGCTTTAATCGCACCATCTTGAGGCAATCTTGATTCTGTGATATTCATTCCAGATATAATTTTGATACGTGTAATTAAGTTCTTTTTTATTTCATTTGGAACGGCTGCATAGTCAATTAGGGCTCCGTCGATACGAATTCTGATTTTCATATAATCTTTATGTGGATCAAAGTGGATATCGCTGGCTCCTCTCTTTGCAGCGTCCACCATAATTTCATTTACAACTTCCACTACAGGCATTTTTTCAAAGTCAAATTTTTTAAGCATTTAAAATTCATCCCCTTTTATTCTTTGGACTAGTTTTTCTAGCCTTGCTTTTATTCTAAATCTATTATATAATACTATTAGAATAAATTCAAGTAGCGTAGGAGGAGTTTATGAAAAAAATGAATAATAAGGGTTTTATGTTGACAGAAACTTTGGTAGTGTCTGGGTTTGTGGTTGCTACTTTGGTGTTTTTATATACGCAATTTCGAACGATTAATCGTAGTTATGAGGTGAGTTTTTCTTATAATAATTCAGAGGAACTTTATGCACTTGGGAATTTAACTGATTATTTAAGGGGTAATGGATTAAATGTTGCAAGAGAGGTTTCTACGCTTTCAGAGGAACGTTATTTGGATATTACGTCTTGTCCTTCTGTTTTTTTACAGGAAACTGGTTATTGTAGTGCTTTAATGGAGTCTTTGAATATTAAAAAAGCAATATTGACATTCGAAAATCTGGATGAGTTAAAGCAAAAGATGGAAAGTGATTCTCATTTGTCTTCTGGAATGAAGAAGTTTATTTCGGCAATCAAATATGATGCGACTAGTACAGATTATCGTGTTGTTGCAGAATTCAAGAATGGAACATTTGCGACATTGGTGGTAAAGTAGGGAGGCAATTATGAATAATAAAGGGTTTACATTGGTAGAGTTGATTTCGTCTTTTACGCTTGCTTTGATTATTATGTTTTTTCTTTTTCAGATTGTAATTGCGGTGAAAGAGATTTATGTTTCTTCAGGATTAAAGACGGAAATGTTGATTAAACAAGCAAATATGGAACGGAAAATCGGGACTGATTTGAAGGAGAAAATATTAAAAAGTGTTACTCGTTGTGGAGATGAGTGTTATACTTTTTTGTATAATGATAATACGTCTAAAAATTTGAGTGTGGATCGTTCTAAGAAAGTTATTGTTTATGGGGATTATCAGATTGAGATGTTAGATGGTAGTTCGATTGGAACTTTTCAGGTTTCGAAAAATACGATTTCGGGTGTTGAGGTAGGGAAGAATGATACAATTTTAACAATTGATATTCCTGTTAAAAATAAGGTTTTAGCGGATCGTAATTTTGGGGTTCATATGATTTATCAATATAATAGTCGTACAACAAATTTAGGGTTATAGTGTTAAAATCCACCAGTCAAATAGAATAAAGACTAGGAATGATGCAAGTAGTGCGTGGAGGATGCGTGCTACTAAAAAGGGAAAATATTTTATTTTTGTGGAGCTGATGATGCTTACTACTTGCATGTGAACACTGAGGCCTCCAAAGGAAAGTATCATGGCAGACAGGATACTTTTTAATTTTAGGGGAACATCTAGTATACTTACATATTTGAGTCCTTGGGTCATTTCTACAAATCCATTTAAGATGCTTTGATGATAGTTATTTAGTTGAATGTGATGGTCAATAATGGTTGTGATTACTAGAAAGGTTGTTACTGTTCCTAAAATTAGTAATAGTGTTTGTATACTGTTTTGAAGTGCTTTTGTTAGGATTTGTCCAAAATTTAATGGGTTTTGGGTTCTTTTTTGATGCATTAGTGTGATTGCTTTTTTTATTGAAACTGGTTTTAGTTGTTCTTTTGTAGGATGGTAGTTTCGAAATAAAAAACCGATGATAAAATTGCTTAGATAGTGGCATAATAAAATGAGAAGGCCTACTTCTTTGTTGTTTAAAAATAGGATTGATACGGTTCCTAAAATGAATAAGGGATTGGAGAAACAGGTAAACATGAGTATTTTGGTTCCTTCTTGTTCGGTGATGATTCCTTGTTCTAGTAATTCTTTTGTATATTTGGCATTTGATGGAAAACCTGATATAATGCTCATGATGAGTATAAATGCTGTTGGACTACTGGTTTTAAATATTTTGACCATGAGTGGTTTTAATAGTTCGCCACATAGTTCGATGAATCCATAGTTCATTAATATTTCTGATAATACAAAGAATGGAAATAATGATGGAAAGATATTGTTTTTCCATATTTGAAAAGAGAAAGTGACAGAGTTTAATATTTCTTTTGATTCAAGAAGTATTTGAGCTCCAATAAAAATCAGTATGGTCATTATGATAATGCTGGTCCAAGTTTTTTTCATAACTTTCTCCTTTCGTTGATATACTTTTGATGGGAGGATGACTAGATGATTACTAAAGTTTATGATAAGGTAAAACGTTTTTTTCAAGAAAATTGGAAATTTCTGGTTGTTTTTGTGGTTTTGGGAGTTTTATTTACTTATGAGTTTCCTTATTATATTGATGCGCCTGGTGGTCTTATGAATGTGTCAGATAAGATTGAAATGGTGGGCGGAAATGATAGCGAGGGTAGTTTTAATTTGGCTTATGTGTCAGAGTTACGAGCTACGATTCCGACGTTATTGGTGGCTTTTTTTAATCCGTCTTGGGATGTTTTGAAGGAAGAGGATATGTTATATGATAATGAGACGATTCGTGATTTAACGCTTCGTGATCAGTTGTTATTGAAGGAAGCTTTAGGGAATGCGACGATTGTGGGGTTTGATAAAGCAGGAGCTTCTTTTGAAGTTGTGAGTGAAAAGGTGTATGTGAGTTATAAAACAGAGGATGCGATTACAGATTTGAAAGTTGGGGATCAGTTTTTGTCAGTGGCAGGGGAAGATATTTTGAATAAAGATGGTTTAAGTGATCTGATTCAGTCTTTATCGGTTGGTGAAGAGGTTTCGATTAAGGTTTTGAATCGTGGGAAGGAGCATGTGAGAACAGCTACGATTCAAGAGGTTGGTGATCGGAAGTTGATTGGTGTCGTTTTAACACAGGTTAGTGATGTGAAGACTGATCCTTTGGTAGAATTTCATTTTTCTAAGAATGAGTCAGGTCCGTCTGGTGGTCTTATGACTGCGCTTTCGATTTATAATATGTTGGTGAAAGAGGATTTGACTAGTGGGAAAAAGATTGTTGGAACTGGAACGATTGAGTTAGATGGAAGTGTTGGTAGTATTGGTGGTGTGAAGTATAAATTGAAAGGTGCGGTTCGGAAAAAGGCTCAAATATTTTTTGTTCCAGCAGGAGAGAATTATGAGGAGGCTTTGAAGTTAGTTGATAAGTATCATTATGATATACAGGTAGTTTCTGTTGCTCATATTGATGATGCGATTTTGTATTTGAAAAATTTGGATGATTGATATATTGTGAAAGTGAAATGTAGTTTTGCTTTTTTTTGGTGTAAAAAAAACATATCTATTGTTGATATGCTTCAATTTCTTTCTTTGTTAGACCAGTGACTTTCATAATCAGATTAATATCCATTTTTTCTTTTAGCATTTTTTGTACAATTTCAGCTTTTTCTTCTTCTTTTCCAACATTTTTGCCATCTTCAAAACCATCACGACGTCCTTGGTCTAGTAAAGCCCATTCTTTGTCATAAGCTTCTCCAAAACTTTCATCCTTTGAAACTTGAATAGCTTCTTCAATATATTCTTCCATAATCGGATCCCCTTTTCCTAGTTCTTTAGAGACTTCAATATTTTTTTCTATTAGAGTGAGTAGAACTCGTTCTAATTCTGTTAAACTCTCTACTCCACTAGTATACCATTTTTTTCGAATATTGGGAATATAGATTTGAATAATAATGATTTTATCTGTGAGAATGATTCCTTGATCATTTTGTAGATAATAAGGGTCAATTAATAGATCATTTTCTTCAAAAGCGAAGTTATTTAAATTTAATTGTATGATTTTAGAGTATTCATATTCGGTTCCTACTTTCACTTTTTCTGCAAATAATCGATGTGCATATTCTTGATTGCGAAGCATAGTTTCATAGCTATTATTGTTGTTCACCTCGATATCAAAAATCATATTACCAATACGTGCAACATAATCTGCTTTTTCGCCTTTGTCTTTCTGAAATTTTTTATCTAATTCATTTTTGCTGAATTTCAAATTTTGTAAAAGATATTCGTAAGAAACATTTAAGAAATAAGAAAGAAGTTTACAGGAATATTTGATACGGCTTTGTTGAAAAAGCATGGATTTCATCATGTTATCAGATAAAATAGAAGCCTTATTGTCGATTGATAATGGCGGGAAATCCATTATGTATTCAGTATCAATTGAAAGGCCATATAGAAGATTTGTGTTTTGATTTTGCAAATTTATGTTTTTTGTTTGCATAGTTTTCACCTCTGAAAACAGAATAACAGAAGATAAGGGGAATGTTAAAAGGGAGAAAAGAAGAATTTGAAGAGTATAGAAATCTGATTTTCTATATTTGTATAACAGAAATGGATATTTTGTTTATAAAAATAATACAGATTTATAAGTTTTGAAGTTTTTTTGACAAATTTGTAATTATCTAGTATAATGTAGTAAGAATGAAAAAGTATAGTTTTTGTTTTGTTATCCATAATAAAAGTAGAAATGGAACTTGATTTATAGAATTCTATAGTCTATAATAGACTATAGATAATAGAAGGAGATGGCTAAATGAAGAAGAAGGGTTTTACTTTAATTGAGTTACTAGCAGTGATTGTAATACTTGCTGTGATTGCATTGATTGCAGTACCAATTATATTAAATATTGTAAGTAAATCAAGGAAAAGTGCTTTTCAAGATAGTGCTTATGGATTAATAGAAAGTGCGAAGTTATTATATGCGGAAAGTATTTTAGATGGAGGTTTATCGGAAGAAAAAACGTTTTCTTTTGATAATGGGAAACCAGTTGGATTAGAGTATAGTGGATCTAGTCCAAAAGGTGGAATGCTAACTATAACTCCAAATGGAGAAATTAGTGTAGCGATTCATAACAATGAATGGTGTGCAATCAAAGGATTTTTAGATAGTGAAGTAACATTAACAAAATATGAAGAAGGAAAGTGCATGTTGTCTGAAAATGAAAAAGATCCAGTGATTACATTAAATGGGGATGCAACAGTGTATGTAGAAATTGGTGGAACATATGAAGAATTAGGAGCAGTAGCTCAAACTAGGGGTGGAGATGTTCTTGAATATACAAGTGAAATAAAGAAGAATGATGAAGTTATAAATAGTATAGATACTTCAGTAGAAGGAACTTATAAGATTACATATAGTACAAGTAGTAATGATAAAGTAGCAACCATTACTAGAACTGTAGTAGTATTACAAATGATACCTTCTATTACAATGACAGAAGAAAATGAAACTTATGTAAAAGAAAAAGACGTCTTAATTAGTGTAAGTGGAATTAGACCAAATAAGGTAACAGGGTTTACTTATGAGATTAAAAAAGATGGAACGAGTATCAAAACTGAAACGGTATCAGGATTAACTAAGACTTTAACATTAAATGAAACAGGACTTTATGAAATAGTAGTTACAGTAACAGATGACAATAGTCATACCAATACATTAAGTAAGACTTATAAAATAGATCAAACAAAACCAACTATTACAGTTCCAGAAAACACAAATATTAAGATTACAGAAGTAACAAGTTATGATTTAATGACTGGAGTTGTAGTTAGTGATAATGTAGATCAAAATCCAACAGTAGAAACGATTGGTGGATTATCAGCTGTATTAGGAGAACAGACTGTAACATATAAGGTAATAGATGAAGCAGGAAATGAAGAAAGTGTTGTAAGGAAGTTTACAGTAGTAGAAGCAGAAGGACCAATTTTAAACTTTAGTAATAGGGGTAGTGAATTATGGACAAAAGAGCAAACGATAACAGTAACAGCAAC